>NZ_JBAKAS010000012.1:0-128342 GCF_038155025.1 Marinomonas sp. TI.3.20
GGCAACTTCGCTATGCGGATGGGTCACCTGTTTTAGATGAAAATGGGGAATCTGTTTTTTACGATAAAGACAAAGGCTTCGTCACAAAAGATGGTAAACAAGCGGTACTTTCAGGAAAGCTGACTACGGCTGATGGCAAAATAGTGACCGCAAGTGGAAAAATAATAAAACCGACCTTCGAGACCCCGCTATCCAAGAGCCAGCTTGATGGAATGTTGTATAACGGTAAAGAGACGTATGTTGATGATAACGGCCAATTACGATATGCGGATGGGTCACCTGTTTTGGATGAAAATGGCGAATCTGTTTTTTACGATCCGAATAAAGGCTTCATTAATAAAGATGGAAAAAAAGCTAATTTAGGAACAAATCTAACTACGGCAGACGGCAAGCTTATTACTTCCAACGGTACTGTTGTTAGCAGCCTCCAAGACAAGCAAGTTTCTCAGGATGACCTAGCTGGTATGACATATAATGGTAAAACCGCGTATATAGATGAAAATGGTCAATTGAAATATATGGATGGCTCCCCAGTGCTCGATGAGAACGGTGAAGCTGTTTTCTATGACCCTAAAAAAGGTTTCTTGAATGCCAAAGGTGAAAATTCCGATTTAGGCGGCAAGCTTGCTACTTCATCAGGTGATTTAATAACGTCTAGAGGCACAGTTCGTCGACCAGCTAGCGATAAAAACAATGGTTTTGCATATCAAGAAATGGATAGAGATATTGCAAAAATAGCCGCACTTCAGAACGAAGAATCGGCATCAAAGGCAAATTCAAAGACGGCGCAAGCAGCAAGTCTTGGTAAGTTTTATCTCTCTAGCACAGGGGCTCTTTTATCGTCCGATATGGAGCCACTTACATTAAACTCAACAGCAGTGCTTTTAGACGACGACAATGCTTCTCAGTCTTCTTCTATAGCTTGGAACGTTGATACGCTATCTTTTTCAAGAACAAATAAGAATGTAAAACCGATAGTGTTTAAGGCAAAGAAAACAGGCCTTCTATACAACGCTAAAGGGGAATTAATCTCAAATAATGAAGACAAAGTACTATTATACCAAGGGGATAATTCAAAATTAGTGGGTGCAAATGGAGGAATTCTATTTGATAACAAGCAAGTTTTTATCAACACCAAAAGTGAATTGGTTGACGAGACAGGCGAATTTATCAAGGACACTCGAAACAAACAGATGTATTTCGATGATGCAACAGGAATCTACAATGCAGACTCTATGTTTGATATGACTGATGGCATATTGACCGACGCTCAAGGCCTAGCCATATCTCATAAGGGTCGCGTACTTAAAGGGACTAAAAAAGTACAAGCTTGGTACTATAATATTTCCAATTTGAGTAATGGAATAATTTTACGTGACGGTAAGCCAATATATGATGAACGCGGAATTAAATTGCGTGGAGTCAGACAAATAGAGAATGACCAAAAGTTCTTAGTTGTTACCAATCTTAAAGGTAATATTTACCAAGGTCTTAAATTCACATCCAAAAAAGAAAAAATTGTATTAACCAAGAAAGGCAAAGTAATTTCACCTTTTCAAGCTTTTGCATATGACTCGAAATCAAGAAAAATCCCGTTTGCCAAGGCAACTTTAGATTTTGAGATGCTTGGAGCCGGTTTGTTTGTGTCAAAAGAAGGTTTGGTGTTCTCGGATAGAGAATTAAAATACTTGGTACTAGACTCACGAATGCTACCGGTTAAATTTAATGGACGCACGTTGGTTAACCACAATGGTCCTTTGGCACCTATAGTCGTTCTGTCCACTAATAGTTATGGGAATTATTTAACGAATATTGATGGTTCTTTTATTTACCAAAATGGCAAGAGAATACCAATAAAAGAAGGGTTGGGTTTAGCTGAGGCTAAGGAAAAATTAGAAACTTCTCCAGGTTCTTTATTTCCGAGCGTCAATGCGGATGATCCAATTATCAATGACATGGGTAAATTCACCATCTCCAGCAAAGGTGTAGTTTACAAAAATAACAGTGTAATACCTACATATCTGAATGGAGTGCTAAGGTCAGATCAAGTCACTTTTAGCAGTCAAATTAAAGACCATACCGATGCACTTAATTTACCAAAATCTCTTACAAATATTGATGTTGGTAAGCGTTTCATAGTTGTAAACAATAATTCTATGCTAGCCGATGAGAATGGTATGGTCTTGTCAACAGATTATAAATATACACGAAACCGCTTTATTGATGACGATGGTAACGTTGTAATCAAGCCACAGAGCGTACTTGAATCGTTTTCAGATATTTTAATATCAAATGGTAAGGTAATTAACTTTAAGTTCTTAACATCAGTCAAAGCTGCTGGTGATCTTAAATTAGTTGGCAATATTTTAGTTAACGATAAAGGTGAAATGGTTAAGAAAGATGGTAAATGGGTCTACATTGACGATAAAGGAGTGGCCCGAGATTTAGCTACTGGTGAAATAGTAACGGGAGGAGACGGAGCCGCAATTCTTGATAAACGAAATGGCTGGGTTAACGATAAAGGTGTAGACACTAGCTTCGACTATCTAGAAACGGAATCCGGAAAGAGGTACAACTCAAAAGCAAAATTAACCAAAACCGGTAGCTTACACCGCAGAGCCAACCTAGGTAGTTTTCTTTTTGATGATGAAGATAAAGTCTATACAAAAAAAGAGAAACCTGTTGTTGTTGACAGCAAGCATCTTAAAGTAAAACAGAATGGATCTGTTGTTGCTGGCGAAGCTACTATTAAGAAAGACGGGGATGATGTTAAATTTACAGAAAATGGAATTGTATCTAATAAAGGAGAAGTAATTGCACAAGTTACGGATGATGGCTCCGTCGTTAAGAAAGGCTTACTCGGATCTGCAGCTGACACTATCAACAATCTAATTAAAGCGTCTAAGTCGAACTTACAGCGACTAAGGGAAGGGATGACCAATAAGACGATTATCGCTGCTAAACCGTCAGATGTTTCTAGTAACGTCACAGGTAATAACACTAATACCTCAAGCAATAATCCGCCTAAGGCTACATCGAGCACTGAGGCTCCAACTAGCACATCACAGGGTGGTAGTTCTAAGCCGACAGTATCGAGTGAGAATGTTAGAAATATTAGGCTTCCTTTGTTAAAAGATGCTCACGTGATGATGACTAATTCTGAGGCTATGAGCGTCACCACTTATCAACTTTCTGATATTCAATCAGAAGTTAATAGCATTGATAGTATTGCTAATGCAAAATTCACTACTAATGCGACAGGAACAGTAAGTTACGACGCTAAAAAAGTCGCGGCCAATGGAAGCCAACAGGCAACAAGTGGTGGCCCTGATGGAGCTGGATCAGATGATAGTAAGTTATCGTCTAGCAAAGATAAGGCTTATATACAGCTTTCTAAGGTTACTGACGTTCCAGAAAATGCATTCAAATTGTTCCGTAAGGGCGATCGCATAAGAGCTGTCATTGATGCTCCATATTCCACAGCGTCAGCGCAAAATGTCTTTATGCCCACAGTGAGATTAACGTCTGGAAACATGCGAGGAACAATTCTTGAAGCAAGTCAAATTGTTGCTGGCGCAGACGACCTTACTTTAGTCTTTGGTGATAAATTTACATTACCAAATAGTAAACAAGTTACTGCACCAGGTACTTTTGCTATTACTATCAATCCTAAAACCGGTTTTCCAGGAAGTGGTGCTATAGTGAATAATCATTTCTGGTCCAAATTTTTACGGATTGCGCCATTTGCTCTTATCGATAAGTGGGGATCATGGACAGAAGAAGAGCTAAAACAGGTAGAAACCTCCGATGATGGAGACAAAACCACAACTGTTGCTAAGCCGTCTCCTAAAGAAATTGGTCTTATTGTAGCTGGCGAAGCAGCAAATGAGGGGCGCAAATTGGTCCAGTCTGAAATAGATGCATTAACAAGGGAAATTGCTTTATGGCGTGGACAAGAGGTGTATGTGATTATCAGTGAGGATGTTTACGTTAACGAAGACGATCTTTATTAATGGTCTTTCAAACAATTGCCCCTTGCGTAATGTCATAGGGGCTTTTCTTTTGATTTTTAGCACAATAAAACACCTCTAAACTATATAGGGTGTGTGAAAAAGAGATATAAAACAGAAACCTAAGCGTTATTTGGTGTGTTTCTATAAATAAAAAGGCCACGATATGTGGCCTTTTTTGTTTGGTCAGTTAATGGTTTATTACGCACATTTGAGAGCTATGTGAACCACTTATTATGTCACTGACTAATACTTAACTAGCTTTAATTCCATATATTTTTTCTTGCGCCATCGCAGTCCAATACTCAAGGTTTTCAAGTATTTCTTGGAGCACTTTGTCACCTGCAGCGGCATCTACTTTGTCTTCATCATCCTTAGTGGGCTGTTTCTCTTTCTTTGCAACAGATTTTTTAATTTGAGCTTGTGCTGTAAGAATCATTTCTGAGGCGCCCGCTTTGGGTAAGGCCATAGCTAGAACTTCCAACGCTCTGTTTGCCCCTAGCTTTCTATATAATTGGTTTCGAATATAAACCTCAATAAATTCGTTTGCATAGCTCCAGATTTCTACCATCGGCACAGGGAAATAACCTGTTTGTCTAAACTCGGAGATTTTCGAGATCTTACCAATATCACGTAGAAGCATGTAAAAGTTTGCACCTTTTCCATGATCTAAGCGTAGAGGCTTAACATAACGATCGACTTCTTCTTGGCTGAGACCAAAAGCCTCAATACAATCGTCTGCCATTGCGTCTGACTGGAAACCTAATATCATGACTAGTGTAGCCACTTTATTGAAAAATTTGCCGTGAGCTGGTTGAGGTGAAGCAAATGCTAGCTCAGTACCTGAACGGCGAACCTCGTTAATAAATGAGCTCAAAATTGTTTGAGCATATCCAGCTTGACTTAGATCCACAGGCAAAAAGCGATGCACCTCATCAATATAGGAACGTTTAGGGGAGTTAACGAGCTCAGTAATTTTATCTAGATGATACTTTTTGATTCCTTCCGCAGATTTAGATTGATACGTTTGAGTAGAGCGCCACTGTTGTTCACGATCGATTTGATCATGATAAGTTTTAATAAAAGCATTTTGCAGTGATAGTGTATTTCGAATGAAAATGAACACTAAACCAAACCAAAAACGAGATTTATATTCATCTTCAGCGTTACCGCCTTGAGTAACTACTTCACCTAGCTCGAACGTACAAACATGTTTATTCCAGATCGTTACTGAGGATGGCTTGCAAACAGATGGATACGAATCAATAAAGGATTGTAGCTTAAGTGGAAACACTTCACTCAGAATTATCCCATCAACAGTCAATCGATATTTTTCAAGCCATTCAGTTCGAGCAGCGGCGGCAAGAACATCCTTCATCGTCGGAACACATAAACGCTGCACCTCATAAGCCCTATCCCATAATGAGTGTAAGCACAGAAAATCTACAATATCCCACCCTAAATATTTTACAGTGTTTTTGTACACATCAGAGGTTTCTGCTTCTTTGAACTCAAATCCCAAATAACTAAGCTGTTCCTCTAGCCATGGTATCTCCGCTAATCGTATTTGTTTGGCCGTGGAAGGGTGGGCGCATTTCTCGTAAGCAAAATTTAAACATTCTCCAAGCATATCCGATGCTTGAGGCATTTCGTCACCATGAACACCCATTAATCGGTCAGCAATGAGCGAATTAATGGTGGAAAACAGCTGTTTTGGTAATTGCCGAAGCCCCAGAGGTGTTTCAAGAATATTTATATATGCTTGATCCATACGGATAAAAGCAAACTTGTCTTTAATTGCTGGATTTTCTACAGCATAAGCAACGGTGGATGCTTCAGTCGACGCACCGACATCGATAGAGAACTGGTAGGGTATATTTTTATTACCTCGCTTGAGTACCATCCTATCCCTAAGGGCTTGCGCTATAACGGTTTTACCAGAACCCATTGCACCAACTAGGAATGCAATCTTGGCGGTCCGACCTACTAACGGGTCAAATGGAAGAGCTTTACCATCGTCTGCCATTAGCAACATATCGCCCGTATTAGTGTAGGGCAAAGATGGTCGCATATACGGACACCTTGCGACAACATCAACTAAAGCGTGAGGAATCTTTGCGGCAGTAGATCGTAAAACACAAGGCATTGATGAATAAAACGAGTGTAATGGAGTTCTGCGATCAATATGACATTTATTATTCTCTGCTGTAGTCCATTTCTCTATGATCATGACGAGGTCATTTGCACGATTGTATAGCTTTTTTATAGCAGCTTCGTCCGTCCCATCTACCCATGTTAGGAAACTCTGACTAATATTAACGACTGTGTTATTTTTGTAGAAATCCCTGATCTTTTGATAGGCGATCTTAAACTTTTGTTGAGTCTCATTTCCTTGAAGGGTCCAGGTTGCCTTGCTGGCTACAAATTCTTTTTTTAGAAGCGCTAAAGGATTTCCACCAATTCGAGTCTTCGATATATAGGGAATCCTTTTTTTAAGTATCTCGGCATGTAGCTCGTTATATGAAGATGGCCCCTTGGAATAAGAGTCAACTAATACTGAAAGGAAAACTCTATCTCCATGAACAATTATATTGCGGTCCTTTGGATGAACTTCGGCGCCATCACCAAATAGTGCTTGATGATAATCTTTGCCTAGAGCTTCATCTAAAGCCTGATCTCCTGTATCTCCAGAAAGACCGGTAGGTGTTAAATTTACTGGAGGCATATTTTCTAGCAAGACATCAGCCGATTTAGTTGATGTAAATACTTTCAGGATGGACTTAGCTTTTTGGTGATTAAGCCGCGTTGCTGAAATATTGCATTTAACGTCGGTTACGAATCGTTCAAAAACAGAAACAAATAGATTATGTTTAGTTAACAGCCGGTCTCCTGCGCCTTGACGATATGCATCCATGTAATGCTCAGAAAGCGGAATGTCTGGGATGTTTTCTTTTAGCAATCCATCGTCGTTAATATACAGATTCTTATCGTTAGGAGTTACAAGCGCGATTATATGAGTCTCAAAGAACATTTGATGCTCAAGCATGCGCTTCATAGATTCATCTTTTGCTTTAACGTTTAAGCCTAACTTTTCTGCAGTCTCTTGCCTTCCATCCAGATATACGCCAATACGGTCTTGAATATTATCCTGATAAGTGGCGAAGCAGTCTTCTATATAATGACCATCTTTTAACTCCGCAGATAAGCTTGTATTGAAGCTAGTGATAATATTGCCAAATGTTTGAGAGGTTGGTGCAATAGCTAAGCCATCGACTAGGTAATACGTGACATAGGAAAAGTCGTCGCAAAGGAAAGCATGGCCAGTAGCGCTGTCTCCAGCGCCAACTTCATTAATGAGTGATGTGAAGCGTGAATGGGATTTCGTAAAGCCTCTAATTTTTTTACGATAAGCTGAAGACATTTTGTTAGCAAGTAAACTAAATGAGTGTGGCAGCTCAATTTCATGGAACATTATTCAGTCCTCTCAACAGTAATATTTAAATTCTTTTCTACTTCTCGAATAATAAAAACACTACCGAATAGATCGAGCATTTGTTCAATGGAAGGGATTACAGCGATCTTCTTAAGGGTTTCACGAGTAACGAGATGCTTGATCTTTTCGTGCTCTATAGTTGTTAAATCATTCACTGCTGCTCTAATGGCAATACCGAGAGATTTGTGTAGCTTGTACTCAAGGAGCTCAGCTTCAGCGTTATCTGAACTACCAGTTTTAGCTTTAATAGCGAGAGCGGAGGCAATTTCGTTATAAGCTTTTTTCATAGATCCCAATTGTGTTTTTACTTGGTCTTTAGGGATCTTATACTCGCCATCTTTAGAGTGTATCTTAATACTTATAATCGTCTCAGTTTGGTATGAAAGTACTGCTATGAGGAAAGCTGTGCGAAGAATAGACTGTCTAGAAACGATAGAGCTAGGTATGACTGTTACGTATGAGCAATGTTCGATATTGTGAACATTAGATTCCATCAAAATACCAGCCGACGTGAATCGAACAATACATGAATAGCAAATAGGGCATAGGTTTATTTGCCTTTTACTCCCTTGTCTCAAGACAAAGCCGGTACTTGAGAGCCGGTCGCCTGAGACGAAATCGTTATGACATGATTGGCAAATGGATCTCTCGTTAGAGGGCAGTTCTATGGCCTCCATTTCTGAGGATAAAAACTGCTCACTGAATTGTGGGATTACAATAGCTTGATCAGCTTTTAATAGATTACGTTTCTTAGGTTTCGCGTTATGTATTTTTGGTTTTAACATAGCATCAGTCAATAAGGCCATTAATGGGCTTATTATTCTAAATAGACTTGAGCCTATTATCTATATTAAATAAAAAAAAACCGTGCCCACGTTGTAAGTGGCACGGTTTTTATCTGAAGGTTAGTATGTTTTCTAACTAGCCGAGAAGGTCGTCGATTTAGGGTTGGCTGCTGTCATGCCACTATCTGTGATCATGACATTTGTCAAATAACCACCACCTAATAGCGTAAGACCAGCACCTACCAACATCTTTGTGCCAAAATTTTCCACTTCTCGCTCTGACTTGAATTTTTGGAATAAGATTACAGCAAGAACTACAAAACCAGCTAGAGTTGCAAAAATAGCACTAGCGTTAATTAATGCTGTACCAATGCTACCAATGTTATTGATCGTAGTTACTGCTTGACCGCCAGCGGCGGCTGCACTTGCATGCGCAGAAGTAATGGCTCCCAAAGTAAGTATCGCTGGTGCGGAAAGCGTCTTAGCTACACGTGATTTCATCAGTATTACCCTTATTTTTCAGTTAATTTAATTAATAGCTCTAATTGATGTTAAGTTAATTAGTCTAATTAGGATTTTAACGTTTAATAAAAAAATTAAAAGCCTTAATTTCAAATTTTTGCATTTGCATTTTCATTTAGCTACCTGTACGACACCAAGGTTCTTTATGAAATCATTGCTCAAATTAAAATCAGACATATAGGTGCCATTAATAGCACCAGTTGACAACAGGATCATGCACCCAGAAAGAAGCATTTTTAATCCAAAATTAGGAATTTGCTGCTCGTTCTTGTATTTAAGCATCAATATCGAGTACATCGATGTGAATCCTTTTAATGCTGCAAAAATGTACAGCACATCAACTAACTTAATTACGATTTTCGTTAGAACATTGATAGAGTTAACGTAGTCAACGTTACCTGCGGCATGTGCATTGCCAATCAACATGAAGAAGACAATGACTGCTACTTGATTGAGTGTTATGTGTCTCATGATGTTGTCGCCGTGCCAATTATCGTTGCATAAAAGGAAATTAAAGCCTGATTTATTGCTAGCAGCATGACACTATGAATCATTTTTCCAACACCCTCATAGTTTGTACTTGTAGCCATATAAGCTAGTGTGGCCCAGAGAATCGCTGATACTGCACACATCGTGCCCCAGACATCCTTTGAACCAATAGACACAGAGTTATATGCGACTTGGGTAAACAAATAGAACGGGTTGTCAAAACCTAGATCGGCACTGATCATCACTAATATTGCAGGTAGAAACATAGCCCATCCGGAGTTAAAGAAAACACTTCCTATGGATTGGGTTTGCTGCTGCATCATTTGACCGTCTTGTTCTTTTATCTTTTTATCAATTCCGGTGTAAAAAAGCCAAGTACCACCAGCATAGAACCAGATAAACAACAACGTTAGGTATGAAGCCGAGATCGACACCATCACATCTGCCATTGTTGACGCCCACGTTTATTTGTAATTACATAACCTTTACTGGTAATCAGTCGTGGATAATCACCATCTACGAAATCAGTAATTTGACCCCAATAATCTAGATCTGATCCAATAGTGAATTGATATGTTCCACCACTAGAATCTTTCAAATTGAAATAGTTACCAACGGTGCCAGTTAGCGTCCACTCGTTTGCCAGGATGTATTTGCCATTAGCCGTATTAGTTTTAGCGGAGGCTAGATTTGGATTGATACTCTTTTTAGGTGCGCCGTATTGTTTGGAATAGTCTGATGTTGTGGTTAAAGATATTCCGTTTTTCTTGTAATCGACACGATTAGGCACCGAGGTTATGTAAGTCGCATTAGTAACTTTTTGGTCTAGACCGTTTACTTTGTCTGCGTATTGGCTAACGATCCCTTTCACATTTTTTAAATCGACTGATACGGTACTTTTAAGGCTGTTAATCGCTGTTGAATTTACTGTTGACCGATGTTCCAACTTCGTAACGTCAGTGAGGAGGCGAGCAATGTCTTTAGCATTAAACTCACCTTTTGTTGACATCGCAGTCAGGGAGTTTTTTAAATCAGAGAGAGCACTGACCTGTACGTTTTGCGACTGGCGTAATCGAGTGAGGTCTGAAGACAAGCTTTGCTGTATGTCATTATTTGTATGCACAGTATTCAAGAGTTGCTTAATCTTGGAGTTATTATCTTCAACCTCAGACGCATATTGATTTAATTGGTGACTTAAACTAAGCATATTTTTTTCTAGCGACCTTAGTTTTTCTACCTGAGCATTATGTTCTTCTACCTGATGGCTAACAGTTTTGGCCAACGCTGCTGGCGCTACTGCTTTTTTTTGATTACTGCTTTTTGCTGGTACGTTATTTATAGCAACGCTAGGGCTGTTAAGTAGATCCGAATTTGAGAGAGCATAACTACCAGCTATAAGTCCAACAATGGCGGCACCGCAACAAGTTTTCGCTACTTTGGATTCAGGCAATTTAGATTTCGCAAACTCTTGAAATCCGCCAATCTTGTTTTTAATAGCATCCATCTTACTTGGCTCTTGGTATTGCTCGGCTACAATACGCGCTCTCTCGTCAGATATGTCATTGTTAGTCAGATAGGGATCTGTTTTGTCACCGGCACCACCAGCATCAGTGACTTCTTCTTCTACTACTTCTTCTTCTTCTTCTTCTACTACTACTTCTTCTACTTCTACTTCTTCAGCATCAGAGCCATCTACTTCTTGCGCTGCTTCTTGAGCGTCAACAGCACTAGCATCGTTGTCATTCAACCCATCATCATCTAGATCGAAGTCTAATTCGTCTAAAAGTTCTTGTTCTGATTTATCTCTGTTGTCGTCCACGCTATTCCTCTCCAAAAAAGGTTAATTAATTTTTTGTTTCAGTCACTGTTGCCTTTAAAGGGTAGTCCTTCAAATTAGTAAGCTTCATCATCAAGTCAGCATAAGACTTACCTCTGATATGTTGAGTTTTTTCAACCATATAGTCATAGTTAAAATCCCAAATAGGTTTGATACCCGCGATTTTTGCAAGACGAAAAATATTATCCCGAAGTGAGCCTTTTTTAACTGTAAAGCCAAAGTGTAGGTTTTCGTTACCGGCGTCATACACACGTAAAGTTTTGCCAACTTTCGTGTCTTCGATAGAAGCTTCAAGTGGGTAACCGTTAAAGATGACATTTAGAAGTTCGTCAAACGAGCTTGCCGATATGATTTGATCTTCTGGAACAAAGAAGTCGTATGAAGTATCAAATACGACTGAATCGATGTTCGACTTACCAACAAGGCGAGTAATGTTGTCTTGTAGTGAGCCACGTAGAATTGGAAAACTCACCTTACCTGTATTCTGAAGAGTAGGATTTTTCAAATATACGAATAAAGCATCTTTATCAGCCATCAAAGTCTTGAGCTCACGTCCGCTCAAGTCTATACCGGCTATAGGAGTGGGCGTATATACTTGAGCGTTACCGTATTTAATAATGCCGATGTCACTCTTAGGTATTAGGACCTCACCACTTTTATTAACAGAATAGGGCTTACCACTGATATAAGTGTAATCCGAACCGATATTTGGTGAATCTAGTGACTCTAATGGAACCCAAACAGGACTTGGAGCATCTTTATTACCTTCATTGGTAATGGTCGTATCTGTGTTGTCTTTAGCTATACTGCTACCTTGAATATAAGAGCATCCGGATAGAAGGACAGATATTGCAACAGCGCTTAAATAAAAAGTATGTTTCATTGTTTATTAGTCCGCTTTAATAAATCCACTTGCGTGATAATTCTCAAATGCCTCTGTAGCCTTGAGAAGTTTCTGGGGTGTTAACATTTTTCTAGAGGTGATCAAGGCGTAACAGCATGCGTCAGGGTTTGCACTCGCTATTTGGAGCAACTTTGTCACGCAAACACTTTGGCCTAAATTGAACCATGAGTATCTTCGTCCCTTACCGAGCGTTACGAGCCTATAGAAAAACCCGTAAAGCCCCTCATAATTGTCAGTAAGTTGAATAGGTAAGCGAACAGTAAGCTCTTCAGCCATACCTTCAGGAGAAATGCGCGGCATACGAGCATGGATAGATTGAATAAGCTTATGAACGTATTGAACATCATCAGCGTTCTTAGGCATGACCACATCAGCAGCTTCAGAAGGAGAAATACGAATTGTGCCCCAGTGTATTGACCCAATATCAGTTATTTTAATTTTTTGAACTTGGCCCCACCAACTATTCGCCGCTTCGTCCAAGCCTTTATCTTTCAATTTATCTTCTATTTGCGTTAGTGATTTAGGCTTAGTAAATATCATAATGTCTCCTCATAAACGCTCAACATTTCTTTGTCAGCTTTATCGAGCAGGGGAGCGTCTGAGATTTTGGTTGGCCTACCTAAGTAATAGCCTTGCCCGTACACATCCGCGCTAATAAGCTTAGATATCTTCTCTATCATGCGTAAGTGCTCTTCTGTTTCAATCCCCTCAAAAACGATGCTAGAGACACTCATGGACCTAATGAAGTTTATTAGCCTTACCTCGACATTGTCCCGAGAGCACTCATTGCCCATGTCAGCTGAGGAGTTCAAAAAAATGTCGCCTTTACGAACATTTTTTGTCATATCCCAAAAAAAGTTTTTATCGACCTTTACAATGGAAACGATATTGTCAAAGCGGCGCAAACGGTCGTAGTTAGAGCCAGCAACACCAAAGTCATCAATAGCAAAGCAGACGCCTCTTTTATGTAGGCGTTTAAGGTTGTTTTTGAGAGTCAGATCTCGTAACGACTGCTCTTCAAGCTGCGTTTCAGCAATCTCAATAATGATGGACCGGTCAGAAAGAACGGATTTAGGCAATGATTTTTCTAGCAGTTCGAAAGCTTTGCCATCAAGAAATACATCGCAGGAGAGGTTAAATGTAAGCGGCAAATCAATATGGGCGGTTTTCTCAAGTAATTGTATAAAAACCTTCACGTTCTCCATGGCAGTTAGCCACTTAAACATTGCAGCAGGTTCTATTACATATTGATCATTTACAAAAAATCTAGCGAGGACTTCATAATGAGTGGTCTGTCTAGATTCTAGAGAGTGAATAGGCTGGAGATATGGTTGTACTTTGTCATACCACTGGGTAGAAGCATTAATGTCAGCACGTAACAAAGACATCATTTCTTCAAGTACAAAAGTAGCAATTTTTTCAGGTGATAGATGGGCTATTTCTAATGGTGCCAACATGTAGCCGCTCATTGGGATTAGCGATTCGTATTTGTGGTTAGGGTTAACGAGAATGATCGTGGGTACCTTATTTAGCAATTGCTTTTGTTTGACCCATGATTTTTCACATACGATCAACCCCAAAGCCGATTCACTTGATCCTTGGCGCGGGAAAATATTATTAATTTTAGCCTGTACGGCTGTGTCACTGACGTCAACATGAACCATCGAACTAGCCTTTACTCATCTAAAAAAGAAACTCGTATATTTGTATTGGCAACCATTTTTGCCACTATGTCATACACACTAGAGCCAATAATTAATTGAGGCTTTAGTAGCTGAGCGCTATCAAATGGGTCTATTTCTGAAGTATCTATAGCTACCCCCATTTGCTTGGAAAAACGCTCAATATTTTCTAGAAAAGTTCCGCCCTTAACTACGTATGAGATCTGATCGTCATGCGGGTCAGTGCTGACAGAAGAAGTGGTTTTGATTGCGAAATGGTTATCTTTAATTGTAATTTCCGCACCACTAATTTCCGCATTAATAGCTTTAGCAACAGAGACCATTGAGGTGCCTTTAACAAAAAGCCGTTTAATCAAATAAATATCGTGCCCTAAAGGGATCTCGATTGGCCCCATACCATGCATTCGACTGAGGTCGGACAAGTCCCTGAATACACTTCCTTCGTAAACAACAGTGCCTTGATCGTATGTGTAGGACCGTTTCCCAGGTTGCCCCATAGGAGAACAATTTTTAGGCTGAACGGCATAGACAGACGATATAGAACTGCTTAACAAAACGACTATTCCTAGCGTCTTAAACATTCAAAATATCTCCTATTTATCGAATTAGATAAGAAAATGGATGAGAAAGGGCTGTAAATGCATTTTCTTATTTCAAAACTTAATGCGATTTTATAGTATTAACTTACGTAATGCTAATAATAAAACTATTGGCATTAGTTCATATAGATTAGTTAAGAATTAACGATATCATTAGGCTCTTATTGAAATAAACGCCCTTATATTAGGTGATGGTGAATAGATGAAGCAGTACATAAAAAACGTGATAGACATGAAAACCGTGGCTCTTACGTTATTAGTTAGTAGCATTACAGCAGCCGCACAGGCTGAAACAGTGATTAAGTTTAGTAGCAGCGACAAGTATTCAGTAATGGATCAGAAATTAGATGCTGGCCCCTACTTGAATAAGTTTGATTTACGCGGGAAAAACCAGCCTCGAATTGATCATTTAAACGCACTAGCTGGTGGCGGTAGCATGGAGATTTCAGGTGGTCATCCTTCAGCAGACCTCTTTTCATCATGGATTTTAGATGACCGAATCACATTGAAAGAAAATTTAGAAAGTTGGGTAGACATCCACAACTCGCAATCTGCCGAGAAAGTGAAACTAATTTGGCCTAAGGATGCAGGCCCAGGCGTGTTCCATTACGGCTACAGCTTTAATGGAACTATTTTCGAAGCGGCAACACGACTCGGACTTGCCGCAAAGGAAAGCCATTGGCCAATTACAATCCGAATCAACACCCTAATGAACACCATTACTGTAGAACAAAAGGGCTAAGCTAATGATGAAGAACTATGTGAAAATATTTTCAGTTTGCGCAGTCGCCTCTGCCGTCTCTGCATGCTCCTCATTCAATCCACACCCTGAGACTAGAATTGCTGTAGCACCGAAACCGGTACCGGTTTTAATGGAATTAGGCCCTAAAAAACAACAGGCGGTCGAGATTTCTGATACTTTCGATTTTGGTCCGTTTGAGTGGGGCTCTTCAAAGGATCTAACGCCAAGTTTTCTAGTCGATAAGCGCTTTAGCTTCCATGAGGAAAAACCTCTACCCGCAAGTGTAGTGGTGACCACCTTGGAACAGCTATACAAGGTCAACATAAAGTTAAGCGATGACGCAAAACGCGCTATCTCACGCGACGACGGTTACTTTAAAGATGACAATAAAAGTCACGTTGAAACCGGAATGATGGTGCTTAATGGATACAAGCAAACCCTAAAGTACTGGCTTGATGCCATTGATACACGATTTGACCTAACTTGGTCTGTGTATGATGATGGAAAGGATCAGGGCGTCATTATTAGCGCACTTGATGATGCAACTATTTCATTTTCTAACACTTCGAAACCCTACCTTTCAGCCGTGCAAAACATATTGACTATGTATGGATCGAAAAGTGGTTCTAGCTACATGTCTGTAACCGATGGCCAACGAGGAATTTTAGAGCTTCATGATTTTCCGCCCAACATTTCCATGATCAAATCTAAGATTCAAAATATAGCCTTACAGCCCGTTCAACACTACCATTACGAGGCGTCATTCATTGAGGCTGACTTAAACAATAAGTCTGCTAATGGGCTTGCTGCTGTAAAGTTCCTGAAGGAATTAGGCAGCCAAAGTGGCATTTATAGCGGCCAAAACCTCGACAAAGCGCGACTTTCCTTCTTTGACTTGAGCAAGCCAATTATCAATCAAGAAGACAATCCGGATTATATTGAATCTGTGAAGCAGCTGTCTTTCAGTGGAGAAAATTTACATTTCCAGAAAGCTGGCTCAGATATCACTTTCTCAGCAAACTCTTTTGCAATAGATGGCAATCCTGATGAAGTAAATACCGACTACACTTTCTCTATCAAAGAACCTAACGGTCACCAGGTGCAGTTTATGTCTAGCAAAATTCATGATATCAACACGCCGGTTTTCCATGTCTTAACAGAAGATGGTGCCGGTAATGGCATAATCCGAAATAAAGATAAAGGGGTAGGGCCAGACGGGACAGCAAAAGCGATGGTATTGATAATTAAGATGGAGAAAGATTCTTAGCAATATTCTGGGCGCTATAAAAACCTTGAATTTCATTACTGATTTCAAGGTTTTTTATGTCTTTTGTTCTATAGAGCAGGGTAGAGCTCGGAAATTCTTTCCTTGATCGATAACCGTGAATAAAAGATCTCTCTTTTCCTTCTCGCCACGATCACGTTCATGTTCATGTATGTGGCAATCTCATCAGGACTTGCCCCAGCTTTAAACAAACCCTCTAAGTGCGTCTCTTTAAGAGATAGCACTGAGCATGATTCTTTGATGCTGGCGAGCCCCATTGCCTCTTTTAACAGTCCATAGGCTTCAGTAGGGCGGAGCGAAGGTGATTTATTGCTGCCTTTGTTGTCCACTTCTATCACTTTGAATTGTGAACCACTTCCGCCCTCAAAGAAGAAATCATGTTTATCGGAGCCCTTAAGGCAGCGCCATTCATAATAGCGATTTAATATACTAAATGCTGGTGGCGGTGCATATAAGGTCCTACCGTTCGACTTAATAGCCATAGACCCGTTAGAGAAGGCTGTATCTGCAATCCTCAGCATTGAAGCCTCTAAGGGTGTAAGCCCCCACCCAAGTTGACTCCACAGAAAAGCAGTTCGCAACAGAGGGTCATATTTTACTGATTCGCTTTTAGTGGCCTGTTCGTTTACAGAGATCAACTCACTCACTTCATGATTTGTTAGCGGAATAGATTTTTGTCTTGCCATAATGATCCAGTGGGAAAATGAATATTAATTATAATGATGCCATTTTCGCATAATTATAATTAATTTTCTCCGATACTTCGGATTATCAGACCGCACCAACAACGGAATTACGCCTATAAGTGGTAGTTTAGTCACAATTTATCTTTTATTAGTAATGATGACGGCATGAATCGAGAGAGACCTGTATAAGTATCAACCAAACTTCAGATATATTCGTCCCATCACACGACGAGTAGTCCCAGCTTATTAAGTTTGTCACAAAATCAACACACCTGTCCTGATATTATGTTTTTTTACAAAGAATGCTGGACAAGTCTTAAAGCGAGTGATTTAATAGCCCTATCTTAACTAATTGACATTGAGGTACTTATGATTGAACGCGACATCGAGCCAAGCATGGTTGCCAAGCAAATTGAAGGGCATGCAAGCTCCCTCAAAAATCTTCGACACAGTCTTACAGAAATGTATCGAGCAATCCCGAAAGCTGAGCTTCGAAACCGTAAAGAAACGGCAGAGCGCGTGGCAATCAATCACTCGCAAACTAAGAATAGTTTGCGTGACATGTTAAATATTAGCGGAACTGTTCTACGCAACAAGCTGGAAGAGGCCCAGGAAGCTGGGGTCATCGGTACGCATTTCGAATATGGCGGCGGACATCGCTTTTTTCACGATGATGTCCTTAAGTTCATGGATTGGTTTGGAGTGCCGAAGTTTTCAGATCAATTTGAACCGACTGTTTTGGCGATATCAACTCACAAAGGCGGTGTGGCCAAATCTACTGTCGTAGCAACGCTCGCGTCCGGTCTTGCTCTAGATGTTCGCATGCGTCCTCGTGTACTTGTAGTTGACTTGGACCCACAAGGTACGGTGTCTTCGGCTAACATTGATACCTCTCAAGTTGACCCTAATGCTATACAACTCACCGCATTAGACTTGGTTTTGGGGGATCTAGAGCGCCATCATTCGAGCGAGAAAATCAATCGTCCCGATGCGGACTACAATATCGTTATGGATGACTACCTTCTAGACGGCATAACAGAAGATGAGGCCTTTGTAGAAATCGTTAAGAATACGCCTATGCCTACGCATCTTTCCAATTATGACGTGCTGGCTGGATTCCCATCTGACGAGCGATTAACAGACAAATACGGCGTACTATCAGACGAAGAACAAGAACAACTATTACTGCGTTTTTCTCAAAAGATCATTCCGATTCTTAAAGAAGAGTACGACATTATTATCATCGATACTCCACCACAGGATAGCATTTACTCTTGGATGGCCATCGACTCGGCAGACGGCTTGCTTGTTCCAACTAGCGCGTCTCGATATGACATATCTAGCACAACCAACTATTTGGATAGTATTTCTAAGCGCCTTCCATATTTTCCTTCTGGAGACGGACACTTTAAATTCTATCGCATGATTTTAACCAACTATAATCCGGCTAACCGAATTCATGAAGAGTCACGTCGCCATTTGTTGCAGGTATCTAAAGGTCTATTGATGACTAAGCACATGCCCCATTCTCCACTTTTCTCATTAGCTGCTGAGGCTAATGTAACAGTGCATGACTTTATTCAAAAAGACGTTCTCGATCGCCGCCTTATGTCCAGTAAAGTCTTCAATGACACCATGGGGCAAGTTAATGATTGGGTCAGTGAAATAAAAGATTTGATTTATACATTTTGCGGCAAAGACACTCACTAAGCCAAACAAGCTTAATTTAAAAAATATTAGATTGGTTAGAGATTGATTATGAATAAAGATTTTAGAAAACGCACCCATCGTACAGTAGAAGCGATTAAAACTCGTGAATTTACTTCTGTTAACGAAGGCGGAGACATTGTAAAAGCAGAAGTAAACGTACGCAGTCGTGAGTTTTTACCTCAGGACCTTCGTACTATTATGCGCTCACCTAAAAACGTTCGTCGCTTTATTGGCACCGAATTCACTAACCGATCCTACTTTGAAGATATAAAAAACACAGGCGTTATTCAAGATTCTGTGACGCTATACATGATTGACCCGAATGATCAAAGCTTTGAGCTAGAAGGGCACGAAAAAGGCACTTTCTATGCCGCGAACGGCTGGACACGGATTCAAATAGCTGATTATTTGTACGCAAAAAATGATGACGATCATCGTGAAATTAATGTAAATGCTGAAATCTATACTATTAAAAAAGGCGATGAATGGGTAATAGATCGTCTACGTGATTTGTCTGACTCAAACGAGCTGTTTAGTTGGTTCGAAGATTCCATTCGCATTCACCAACTATACTTAGAGCATGTACAAGGCGCTGAAATCATATCCGGAAGACAGTTTCAGAATTTGGTAGAAACGCACACTATGCGTAAACGCAAATACAATCGTGATTCTTTTAACCTGAAACTTCAAATGTGTTTTTATGCAGAGTCAATTATAAAGATCTTGTCGCCCTATGTGACCGATCTTGGAGACATTAAAGGTGAAATAGCATCCTCGATTGGTGTATTTCTAAAAGGCTACACGGGGAACGATTTAGCGATTCAAGTACAGCAAAGCTCTTTAAATGGTGGTGGAATTTCAAATAATCTTGAGCAAGAGTCGAAAAATATTTGGGATGACGGGCTAGAGCGATTAAGCGAGATCGCTCTAGAGGTTCACAACAGCATAGGGGAGGGGAAAAACTTTATTTCCGGTCTTAATGCTGCCCTGAAAAAAGAACTGAAAAGTGACGTTAAAAATGCAGAGTCAAAACCGGTCGTGTCTATTAAATTAACCAAGAAAGGCGCGAAAGCCAAGGCCGATATCAACCTTGATCGATCAGAATTTGACGAGGATGCTTATGAAAAAGCATTGGACATTTTAAATACTCTTGAACAACGAATGAATGAGACCATTAAAGAAATCGATGCTCTCAAAATAGCCAAATAATTTCGAAAATTAACTTGTTGATTGATAGGTGACGAAAATGGAAGCAATGAAATCAAGCGCAACTACAGCCCATATTAAGGCTTGTGACTTTTGGAACATGCCGGTCGAAGACATTAGTTCTGTTATAGCAACTTGCTCTAAGCCTGTACGAATAGCTCTCTTAAAGCTGGCGAAGAAGCGACGATTGAACTAATTCCTAACTAAGGCGCCTCATGGGCGCCTTTAGCCTATCAAGAACATTTTATATGTGATTTAATGCCAGAAATTCATCAAAGGCATTAAATCCAATGTCCCAACTTACATTCATCCTGAACACAAACATTCTGTTCGTTTTGGCCAACGCAATACCTATGCTGCTTTCTTTCTTTGCTCCAGGTCTTGCAGTGATTGGAGCCTTATATTTGTCGATCGGACTCATTCTGATATACGTAAAAGCTAAGCATCTTTTTTTCACCCCGATCACCATATCAAGCATCTTAAAACTGTTAATTCTAGTATGTGCGACACCAATTTTTGGATTCTCTAAAATCATCACACGGTAACTCATCTATCGGCATCTTACCGCCATTGATTAAGCGCGTTAAGCATGATGAGTACCGGTGAGATATAAAAAAGGAGCCTTAGCGGCTCCCTTTTTAACTTTAAATTGACCTACCATGAAATCAGAGTTTTACGGGCGGATTTGCCATTCACTTCACCCCCATTTAATCCCCAGTAAAAGGTTATAGTAAGGTCATGACTAGTCCCTGTTATTAGGCGCCGAATTTGCGCAGACCTTAAGTCAAACATACTTTTATTGGCTTGATAGCCACCTTCGTTACTCGTAAAGATAATAACTTTTACCACAGGTGACTCAATCGAAAGTATGGACTTAGATACCCCTTTCAAATCTTTAGCATCCGATTGTGGTAGGGCCGCTGACGCTTTCGGAAAATAATAAACTCTTGCTCCATTACACGTGGAGCCCTGCAAGAACCTCCACTCATCTTGTCGCAAGTTTTTACGTAGGGCCATCCTATCACTACACTTATTCACAAACTTAGAGCTTGCTGTTGGCGTGTATTTCATGAAAGCTTCCGGTCGTGTTTTAGCAGTCATTCTCTCAAGGTCCTTATTCAAGACACTTGAACTATTAACACAGCCGCTGACGCCAATGACGCATAATATAGAAAGGGAAGTAAGACTAAATATTTTATTCATTTTCATAGACTGACCCAAAATTAATTAAATGAAATTGTAGCTACAACATCACCATCTTTTGAGCATGCGATTCCTACACACATGCTCTTTATAGCGTTTAGCGCGCCACAATCAGCCATCGTCTTAGATAGTTCGCCCACGAGACTTACATACCCATCCTCTTCAAGCCTAGACATTGAGGCTTTCAGGATGAACTTTTTGCTTCCGCTAGATATAAGCTTTGCACCGCTAATATCCTTTGATTTTTCAAAGCATACTTGTTCAGCTCGTGATAGCTCTGAAGCCGAAGGTCGAAGCGCATTGTTTTCGTGTATGACCCCACTAAGCCCATCTACAAAACGGGAGGACTGGGGTATTAGAAAAGCCACAACACTTAAGAGAAGGGTTGCCGCCGCACAAGCAAATATCTTTCTTGCTTTAAGCTTATGTGATCTTTGCTCTTCGGCTACGCCCTTAGCTAGCCTTTCCTTAATCGACATGCGTAGCGCTCCAGTTATGAGTGATAGGGTTGTAGTTTATTTGTCGCCATCTTTTATCATCCATGCCTATGATTTTGTGAAGCGTACTGATAGGGGATAAAGTGTTCTTTGCCATGTTACTCTCAACCTCTATCTTTATTAGCTGCTTTTGCTCTAACACCATTAGATTCTTGGAAACCTCTTTGTAACTTGCCATAACTGAATATCCCAACGAAGCGACAAATATTATCAGGCTCAAGCCAAACACAAGCGTAGACAGGTGATACGAAGTAATGGACGGCGTATTAATGGCTGTCAATTTCCGCTTTGTATCAGGTATCAAGTCGATCACTTTTTCACGCTGAATTGTGCTCGAATAATGGTGGGCTTCATCGGCATGTACGAGCATACAATTTAGCTTTCTGCCATCTTCTGGGAAAATATGGCTATCGACATAAACACTGACAGAGTCATTAACCACGAGTCTGTAAATAAAGCTGTGCATATCAGTTTTGTTTTTTTTGTGAGCTTTTGCTTTTGATACTAAATCTGTTAGGTAGCTTCCATCCAAAGGGGTAGTACTTATCTGAAACAACCAAGATTTATTTTCTAACTTCATTATGTCGAAAAAATAATGACTATCTAGCTTAAGCAACAAGTGCGCTTGAGATCGCATATAAGCCAATGCATTAACTTTCTTACCTGTTACTCGACCAAAAATTGTCATTTCGATTACATCGTCACTACTTCCAGCAAAATCAGTACTGCTTTTGTGTGTAATAACGTCGACTCTCTCCATGCCCTTGATATTCCCATTATTCTTCTTGTTATCAATCTGTGCATTACCTTCAAAGGTGCTCGTATTAGCCACGTATTGCTCCTTATATGCGCTTAAACGCTATAACTGTTGGTCGAACAAGCAAAAATAGAGCGCGCTTTGTGTGCTTCTTGTTGCCACCTCGAATAGAGTCAGAATTAAATAAGGTGCTGGAATTTGTGGACTCTGTATCATAAATAAGTCCACCGACGAGGACTGTCTCACCCGCGTCAACTTTTGTTGTCGCTAGTAGATTTTGCTTAGTAGTCTCAGGAACAATGATCTCGCCGCCGTCGAATTCACGCATAGCCACAAGTGACGATAGATTGAGAGATATGTCTAACATCACAGATCTATCATCTGAAGTGTATGTAGGCGTCACTTTCGAGACAAAGCCTATGTCAAGGAAAGCAATGCTCGTGCTTGAACTATCAACAGTGTTTGTGGTGCTTGTAGTGGAAGTGGTGGTCGAGTTCGTGGCATCGGTATAGGGCGTGGAAGTAATTGACTCAAGCGATATTTCTTTGCCTGTCAGCGTACTTAATAGCGTGTTTTGACTAACTTTGGACACGCCATATTTTGAAAGCGCGTTAACGACAGCTTTTATGCTCAAATTCTTACCAGCTAACGCCACATTGCCAACCCCCTTGTTTATTGAGTATGAAGCGATATCCTTTTTGTAATCATCGGTTGTGTTTTTTGATAGAAGCAAACTAAGCTCTTCCCAATTAGCCCCTCTTGCCACCTCATCATTCAGAGTTACATTGATTGCGGCCACTTGTAGATTAACGACGGCTGCATTTTTCTTCAGCGCGTCTAGATATAAATTTACTATCTCAAGAGTCTTTGAGTCAGCATTAAAGAAAACCGCACCAATGTCTGTTGCGAGGATTACATCTTTTGCTCCGAGCGATTCTAACGTCCCCTTCATGGCGTTTTGATATTCTTTATTTGGAAAAGACGAGATTGCATATGTATTAGACTCAGCCAAATAAAGCACCCCTGATCGATAATAAGGAGCAATGCTGGTGGTATTCCGGATTATATCAAACACCTCCCATAGTTCACCTTTGAACTTTTCAAGATGGATAGTAATTTTTTTTGTTTCATCACCAATTGCGTACGTTCGAATTCCTATCTGCGTTAATGCATCAGCGAGATCAGTAAGAGTTATGTCGCCTTTCAAATCAACGTTCATCTTTTTATGAAGCAGTGCTGAGGGTAGAGTGTCTCTCTTAATCTCAAAAAGAGGAGTACTGGAGACTTTTTCTAAGTACGCAGGTGAAGAGTCCCATCCATCAGGTAAAGCTGGATCGGAAGTGTTTTCTTTTGGAGATGAACTGGCATCAAATTGCTGCATAGATCCATTGGTAGTACAACCATACATAAACGCGGTAGCAATGAGAATGGACGCAACTGTAACGCTTTTTACTATGTTCATATCATTAACTTCCAGACTCTAATTTTTTATGAATGATGTCACGCTGTTTAAAGTACTTATCCCGCTCCACTTTGGTTAGATTAGAAATCTGCTGGCCATCAAGCTCTCTAAACTCTTGTTTACCAGACGCACTAGCGCCGGAATTCGACACAAACATGTCCCTTGTATGATTGTGAATATGGTCTGCAGCTTCCATTAAGGGCTTTTTGATTGCCAATTCTGAATATTTTCTAGCAGCGCTAACCCCTTTAGATATAGCGGATTCACCTAAGAGTGCCGCCTTGCCGGTTTTATCTACATCGATATCCATGAATGGGGAGCTACTTATTTCTGGGCACCCAGTTGTTGAATGGGTTATTGAAAGTGTATCCTTCCATATGCATATCCCATTTATTACACCAATGATAACGCCGACCTCTGCACCATTTAGAGATTCATCGCCTTTATCACTAAAACCATTCAAACTTGATTGTGAGTTCACATTATCTATATTTGATTTATTGCGGTAAGTGTCAATAACTTCATTTTGTTTCTTTATGATTACCTCCAAAGCGCTAAGCTTAGAAGCCAATGAATTCAACTCATTATTAGTTGCGAACTTTTGCTCTTGGCTTGTCGGAAATCCGCTAGAATAAGCATTGACCGCGCCACAAGTAAGCGCAATTAATAGCGAAACCTTTAATTTGTCTTTCATACTTTGGAGACCAGTAAGTTTAATGTGATAGATAAGTTGGCGGAGTTTGGGTTTTATAGTGTCGAATCGCAGCAATATTCTGTATCAGTTATGCTGCAAGCAGGAATCGGATCCTCCATGGAGGATGTGATCTTCAACTTGACGTTTAGCGCTTTGCAAGTACGCTCAGCCACGTTAGATACTGAAAGCATCAAATCATTCGTTTCAGAGTTTCTCGCAATGATCCAATCCTGAGGAAAATCAACCTTTAGACTTGCGGTACCGACAGTGCTCTGCAAAGCTGCAATTAAGTCTTCCTCGCTATTTTTTTCGCCAACCTCGTCTATAGAAACTGGTAGGTCGCCATTATTCATTGCTTTGTATGTCTCGATATTGTCCATAATCATACCCAATTCATTTCTGATCTTTGTAGCTTCATATGAACTAGTACTTCGACTCATAGTATCCGCGTTGTAAGAGCTGTAAATCCAAGCCCCCATTGCTGTCAACACGATTGCTGCAATAACCCCAATGAGATTTGTGTTCATTATTCCCCCGCGTAAGCGCTATTAAATTGATGAGCACGTATTTTACACAATTAATACACTTATTGAACATAATAGGAACGATTTTATTAGCACCATTAATTTATTTTATGCCCTTTCTTTAAAATATCTCATTTTGTCAACGGACAAATAAATTTAAATAAAACCTCATATGTAACTGAATTTAAAGAGAAAAATTGCTCAGCTTTCAATCTTAGCATTGAGGGCATAGCTACATGCTAACTAGATCAAAATCTTAATATTACGCAAAACAGTCTTCTAATCGTAAACAATGTTGATATAATCGATAATATGGTTAATTGACCTATTTATATTACCGCTATTAATTTGATTAAGAAGCAGCCAACTACCACATACATACATAAAGTGAGGAATTTCAAATGAACCCGCAACTCCTTGGTGCAATCATGGCCATCGCACTTGGTGCAGTCATCGCAACTGGTTACCAATATTTAGGCTCGGGCCAAACTGCAACCGCCGCTGCGAAATCTAGACAAAACACTATGTTAACTACCATGGTTCAGTTGCGTGACGGCATCACGCAATACGATATGGAGCAAGGAGAATATCCTGCCGATCTTGATGCTTTAAACACAGCACATATCATATCTGCCGTACCCAAAGCTGATGAAGATATCCTTAAGGACAAGTCCGGCTCTGCCGATTACACCCTTGTAACTGATGCTGGTAAGGCTAATAAGCCTGTAGCCTTAAAGGTCGATGGCGTATCCGATGCTGTTTGTAATAGCATCAATGGCCTTCCTGTCGATGATACACTTGATAAGACTGATGAAGATGGCTACAAGAACTTATCGGCTGATGACATCGATACATATATTGGCAAACCTAATATAAATAGCTGGTCATGCGCTCTTATTGACGACAAAGCTACAGCAATTTACAAACTGTAATTTTAATCAAACAGACAAGAACGCAACAAAAGCGAAGTGGCTCTCACTTCGCTTTTCTTATTTTTAGGTCACTCAACACATCAACGACTAGGCCAGACAATGCCGATTCAGCAATTAGTATTTGCGTTATTCCTTCAAGCCTTAATTGCAGCGGGTTCAATTTCCATCATAAATCCCACGAAAATACTGCAAATACGCGCGAAGTATGGGATAGAAACGATTTATACCGATCTGAGAGCGTCTTGGTTATCTTATAAAAAAGCGAACCCAGCACTCTCTTGTCAAACGCTTACAAGTCCTGAAGGCGTGGACTACGAGGCATGTTACGTTACGTTTACAAACTACCCAACAAACTCAAATTGGCGCACGACTATATTTCCTAGTCATGGCTTTTTGCCGCACCCAGTCGATGGTATGACGTGGACTTATGACACCAATGCCACGGGAGCTTATTTTTGCCTTTCAGGAGGTAACCCAAAATCTTCAACACTTTCAGCATTTGATTCGATAAAAGACACCCTTGGTGTGGGACAGCTTGTTACCGCTAATAATTGTGGCGTGACAAATGATATTAAAGCCGCTGAAGCTCACAACCTCGCCGTTACATATTGGGTTGAAAAATTCTAAGGAAAAACTTTATGACTGCGATATCTCAAACTTCCCCCGCTCATCAGTCATATATCAAGCCTCGCAAAAAACTTGGCGAGGCATTAATTGATCAGGGCTTAATTAAGCCGCACGAGCTCGAAGTCGCACTATTACAACAAAAGCAACATCCAAACAAAAAGCTTGGCCGAATACTTGTAGAAAACTGGTTTGTAACTGATATAGAGCTATATGACATTTTGCTAGAGGAAAACCACTTCGACGGCATAACTGACGAAGTGTGTATGACTCCGAGCTGTCCCGTTGATGTCCTTGAAGAGCTTAGCGCCATAATTCTTATGGAAGCGAAAGAGGTCGTTTTCTATTCAACAATGGGAAATAGGATAGAAGCAGAAGCTAAGCTGAGAAAGCATTACCGAAAGGCCCGTCTTGTCCACAGAACCACATCTATGGACCTCATTTCCGAAACGCTTACCAAGTTAAAAACCAATAGAACAAGACAGCAAAGCGATATCGGTGGGTTGCTTGAAAAGGCTATCGCCATGGGCGTATCAGACTTTAAACTAATGCTGGTCTCTGACACCTATTTCGTACAAGGCCGGTACCTTGGCGATTTAAGCATGATCCAATCAGGTTCAGCTGAAGAATACCATAAGCTAATGTCAAAGCTAAAAGAGCTGTCTGGAATTGACACCTCTGACAAATTACACCCAGGCGATGGTGGTTTTACTTACGAATATAACGGAGTAAAAATCGACCTCCGTGTTGCAACTATCCCATGCGAAGGCGGGAATACCGCAACAGTTCGTATACTAGATCCTAGCAACCTTGTAACAAAGCTAAAATATTTAGGCATTACTGATCTAAAAGAGTGGGTAAAGGCAATCAATCGCCCCGATGGGCTAATATTTATTGTAGGCCCTACTGGATCAGGGAAAACAACTTCACTTAACACATCAATACGTGAGCTAGATCGGCTTGAAAACTCCATTTTAACGGCTGAAAACCCGATAGAATACCGAATTCCTTTTGTTCACCAAATGCAAATAAATGAACTTGATAATCTGAATTTCGTGGACGCGGTGAGGGCGTTTTTGCGATCGGACCCTGATTACATTGTTGTAGGCGAAGTCCGTGACGAGGAAACAGGGAGTATTGTGATTCGTGCAGGAGAATCTGCTCATACGGTTTTGGGCACCCTGCACTGCCAAACTATTAAAAGCGTCGTTGGCCGACTTAGAACAATTGGGATTCGGCCCGAGCAATACAAAGATTTGCTACGTGGTGTTTTAGCCCAAAAGCTAATTAAAGTTGCGTGTAGAACATGCTTTGGCGAAAAAATCGTTAATGACGAGGAGTGCGCTGATTGTGGTGGGCTTGGCCATATCGACAGAACGACTGTATCGGAGTGTGCATACATTCATGATGAAACTGATTTTCAAAGATTGCTTGATGGAGAAATCTGGTGGGCAACCATGTGTGAGGACGCAATAGGTAAAATTTTTAGTCGAGTAACGACTAGAAAATATGTGATTGATGAGTTTAGAGAAGAGGCTACAAGAATCTTAGCCAGAATTGACAATGGCGATCTCGCACTTAAAGAGAAGATAGTAGCACACGCAGCAAAAGGCGACTTATTACGAGAAGGGGTTGGAAGCATGCTTGAGAAAGGCGAGGGGCCTGATGCCATTGAGAATGCTTATGGTGAAGTGGGGCTTTATATTCTCTCTAACAATTTATATGTAAAACCACTTAACAGTTCGTTTTTAGCGGGGGGTCGATAGTGCCAAAATTCATTGCTACCTACATAGATCACGGAATAGAAAAAAAAGAGATGGTAACAGCTGAAAATAAAACGGCTGTTTTTGATATTTTAGCACTTGAAGGAATACAAGCGCTAAAAGTTGTTTCCGCTGATTCTGTGGATTTAAGCGTTCTTCTTTCGCCATCAGAGTTATGGAGTGCGTTTAAGAGCTATTCTGTAAAGAGGCTTGATCCCCGAGAGAGAAGCCTGATACTTCGTCGCATTGCAAACTTGGTGAAGACAAAGCAAAGACTGACGACCTCGCTAGCCTTACTTGCTGAGTCAATGCCTCAAGCCCCTAAGAGAGTCGCGCTAGAAATAAAAGACAACTTAGAGGCTGGACTAGATCTATCTCAAGCATTAGACAAATGCAATAAAGATATCCCTCCGACAATAACTGCGATTATCCGATCTAGTAGCGCAAACGGAGGTATGCACGAAGGCCTTATTAATGCAGCAAAGTTCGATGAGGCGATCAATGCACAAGCCAAAACAAACTACTTCAAGTTGTTTGGCGCCTTAACCCAACTTTATATGGGAATTGCATTGACGATGGTTTCTTCTTTTGTGCTGACTCCTATAATAATGTCTCCTGCTTACATCCTTAAAGATGACCCGATAATTAAATTGTCAGTAAGCGCAGGCGATTGGATTATGTACGGTTCTATTGCGGTCGGAGCCTATATTACATTTATACTAATCCTTCAGACCCTGTACAAGGGCATCAACCCAGTTCAAGCCGATCAACTTTTAGTTAAGCTGCCGTTTGTGAAAAAGGCAGTGCTGTCTCAGAGGATATATGTTGCCTGTCACTCGCTTTCATTTCTATTTAGAACAAGCGTGAGCGTTGGTGACATACTGAAACTAGTGCATGAAAGCCTCCCTCCAGGAAAACTCTCAAATGAACTGATAGTAGCTTCTAGGGCAGCAAGAAATGGCGAAACATGGTCGGACGCACTTAAGTCACTTGACCCTACGGATCGTGTGGCCCTTGAGAATGCTGAGACAAAAATCCAGATAGCAGAGACACTGGTGTCCACTGCCGATTATTATATGGAAGAGTTTAAGTCAGAATCCGATAAAGTAATTAATAGAACGGATATGGCCGGCATAGGGATAATGGTCGCTGCATCTCTTGGACTCACTGTAATTTCAATTATACCAACAATGATTTCATCAACAGCCATGCTCTAAGCTTTTTGTTGACCGGTCACCACAATGTGAGCCTCTACGAAACTAACACTAGTCAGCCTGTATTAACTAATCTAATGGATGTATCATACTTATGATAGTTAGATGAATTATATAATTACGAGATAAATACTTTGATCAAAAACCACAAAAAATTAAAATTTTTTATGCGCGAGCTGTCATCTAATGGACAGCTTTTTAATGTCAATATGAGTCAATTTGATTTAGAAATGCGATGTATTTGGGCCATCTCTTTGGCTCAACAGCTGATTTCATATGGGCCAGACTTAACGAAAGAAAACACATTAACTGTTGTTGTTGCGGGAGCAGAAGGTGAATGCCTCTTCACCGAATCCTATCAACTACTTAATCGCATACTTGGCACCAATATTACGTGGCATATCATTCTCGTAGGGATCAATGCTGAGCAGGCAGCATCCACCCCCCTTCATTTATCGAAACCATACAGAGACGACAGAGTGTATGTTGAAGTAATAAAAAGCACCTTAGGCGAGCACTTATCTGTTTTTCCTAAGGTGGACTTTGTATCGATTAATAATCCAGGACTAATTAGACATGAGGCGTCTTGGTTTCTTGATGATACGGGTATTGCCATGTGCATTGATAAAGGCATCAAGGTGGCTGGTGGATCACATGGAATGGGGGAATTCGGCATTGATAGCTTGATCTTCAAGAAGCATAAAATGCATTTTACTCAAAGTTGCTCAAATCCTCTTTCTGTTGAAATTAGAGCAAAAAACTTCAAACAAGCCTTACCGCGTGACAGCATGTCTGCTTTAGACAAAGGATGTTGTGACAGCTCTTTTAAAATATGGCAGCTAGGTGAACTTACTGATTCGATAGTCGAAAAAGATATCATTGATTTAGAGCGTGGCTACGAGCTAATGGCTCAACGATTCAATGAATATCATGAGGATTTGATCGCCATGAATTTGCCAATAGAACTTGCATTAGCTACGGTTGCCGTAGGGTATTTGGACTCGTCGGCGGCAAATGAAATACTTTTAAGTGATGATCTGATCTATGATTTTGGTCAAAAATCAGTGCAGTCTTTGAGACGCGACAATGTACTTGAAGATGTGCAATGCCCTAAGGCAAGCAATAAAGAAGACCTAAAGGATCTAGAGTGTCTTTACAGCACAATAGGCTGGCTAGAGTCTTATGTAGATTCGAACCTTTCACGCAACTAGAGTTAGGGCAAAAAAAACCGTTTATCAAATAAACGGTTTTTTTTAAATTTAAGCTTCTTGATCATACTGTGGCGTAGCGATATCGAACCACTTGAAGTAACTCGATAAAAACTCTCTCAACGTCAAAGAGGTGATTGCAAACATAGCGTCTAAGTCCGCCATCTCTCCTCCTTCAGAATCATGAAAAGCTGTCTCTTTTAATGAATCGCCATATGTAATGTTTCGGAACATTAAATCATCACTTAATTTAATAGACAATCTGTCAGCCCAGGACACAGCAACACTTTTCACTTGAAAACCTTGATTTAGGAATGTAGTCACTTCGCTAGAAAAAGGCTCTATGTTTTTAAACGAAACACTGGCCTTGTCTTCTGAAGATTCTGCTACATCACATTGATTTAGTATTTCTAGAGAAGCAGGGGCTTCATTGTTTAAAATCCAATCAGTCAGGATCTTGCTAGGACTTGCTTGTGGAGCAAGGGGGCGAATACCCAAACTATCACCAAAGGTCTCGACCAAGTAGAAAATTATTTTCTCTATCTGCGATGCGTTTGTGGTACCTAGCACCAATAAGCTAGATATGGTGTCTACGAAACAGTAAATATAGGCTTTTTTGGAATGCATGGATGGAAGAAGGGAAGTTTCTAAATCTTCACGTATTTCGCGTTTTTCTTTACGACCTACTGTACGCCCTTCCTGCAGCTCTATATTGCTAATTTTCACAGCGAGCTCTTCACTTAAAACCGAGCTGTCTACTTTACGAGTTTCGATACAAAATCGGAACAACCCGCATCCATGGCTTTGCAATAAGTAGCAATCAGAATTTCGAATCACTGGGACCCATCCGCTACTGAATGCTGATGATTTTTCACAAGGTTTAAAGATGTGATCTTTTAAGTCTGATTCGAATTTAGATAGATCGACACCGTTTTGAATTGTTGATACGTAAGCTTTATTAATAATCATGGTTGAAATAGCTTGCTCTATAATTAGTTTGATTTTGCAACATTAACGCAGAACTCTTTTAGTTCGCTTGACTCAGCTAGTAGTGACGACCAACTTTCAAGATTAAACTGAGCCAAATCTGATAGTGGATAGAAACCCTTAATGCCAATAACGTCTACCTCGCCGTTATATGTAGGTCCGTCATATCGAATAAACGACACCGCACCCAAATGCACAGCATCTACTGAGTTTTCATTTGATAAGATATACTTTCCGGCCAGGTGCTCAACCTCAAGCGCATTTAGATTGAGTTTAAGCTCTTCATCAAGTTCACGCTCGATAGCTTGCAATAAAGTCGGTTCGAGCTCTATGCCACCAGCACTGTTAAACTGGGCCTCAACACCATCTACGTGCCCACCGAAGCCAATAGAATGCAAATCATGAAGACCTGATTCGTTGCCTCCCTTCTTACGGAGGTATACCAATACTTCCCCTTTTTTGTTGATGATAGGGCAATAGCTAATTAGCTGTCTGAAGTGCTTAGACGATTCAAGTAAGCAGCGCTGAGCTATTACCGTGTTACGAGGGTCAATTTCAAGCTCCTGCAAACCGTTACCCGTAGCATTGATCATTTGATCGGTCGACACGGTGGCTACTATGGCCTCTGAGTGATTTGTGTAGGTAGCGTGAAGTTGATTTAAGATACTTTGCATAATATTAGAGCCTCAGAAAGGTTAGTTGTTGGGAGTTAATCGACTACTAAGATAAGATATTTACTCTGTCGGTATCGGCTTGCGCGGTTGACCTTTGAACAATGTTTTAATTAAAAGCAAAGTAGCAACGTAGAAGTATGTGATGAGAAAAAGCACAACGATGATGTTGTCACTTAGATCCACATAGTGGTTATAAACAAATCTTCCCGCGTACATCCAAGCCATTAATAGGAGAGCAAACAAACCATTTTGCTTAGTCTTCGTAATTGAGTATTTCTTGGTAGTCAGTACGGCGGGGGTATCGGCACTTTCGGTGCGTGTAGACGAGCTGTGTTTCCTAGATAGCATCTGTGCGGCCTCAATTTATAGAGAATAGATTCAATTGATTTAAGTATTGTAATTCAATTAAAACAATTAAGTCTATTAATCATTAGGCCTTGATTAATCCCTTAGCTAATAACGCTTTTTCCATTGCATCCCTAGATGTAGCGGTAGATCTTCTTGAAGAGCCTCTCGATGTAGAGGTTCGACGAAATGCACCGGAGGTTACACCAGTCGTAAATAATTGATGTGCACGACTAAGCGCGCCGTGTCGTAATATTAGATGAGTCCTGCCGATTGCAACCGCATCTGCAGCGTCTTCTGTTATGTCTCGCAAGCTATAAATCATCTTTATCGTTGAGATAACATCGTCTTTTGTTGCCTTCGCATTAAGCGCGCCAATCTGTTTAACTTTGGTTGCGGGGTATTCATAAACATTTAAGGTTGCTTTGCTTATAGTGCAAATAAATGCCCCACGAGCCATGGACATTTTGATTGTGGAATCCGTATTTTTACCAAGGAATGCCTCTTCTATAGCGAACTCATCGATAGAATACTTACAGCAAATAGTTTCCACAAACTCACCTATTAGCCTAAGGCGTTCATAAATAGATGTCGTTGCACACTGTTTAGTTGGTTTGCTTATAACCACAGTGCCAAACTCAATAAGTTCATGCTGATCTCCATTTTCAAAACTAAAAACAGCAAATCCAAATTTTCTCGACCCAGGATCAATAGCTAAAAGATATTTTTTCAAAAAATACGAACCCCATTAGAAAATCAAAACGATATTTATCCACTCATACTTGAGCGCTTTTACAAATTTGTTAGCCAACGTCTATGTCAGGGTTTTTACGAGCTTCGGCAGTGCTGTAAACATAAGATGGATGAGCCAGTAGCGTTTTGTCCTTGTCTTTAAGAGAAACTAGTTTCAAATTCCTCTTTCTATACGTCACTTTAAATGGGTTGAGGTAACTATATCGACCAGCCAACCACACAGTTTGCCCAATGGAGAAATCCTTAGAGTTCTTTCCGGTACCTGTACTTTTAACCTCACTCAAATCCACTCCCATATCTAAGCAGCGAGAATTAAGCTCATCCTTTATTCGATCTGCCATGCCAGAAACATGGGCTTTATCTAATATTTTGTAGAACAACTTGCCGTGGGACTTAGCGGCATCCTCAGTATTTAAAATCACTTGTATTACATGAGAAAATTCATGGACTATTACCTGTGCAAGTGCTGTTAAGAGATTAAGCTCCCCACCAAAGTAACCACGCTGAAGGATTTCATTACCAGTTGTCCATAAGTGAATTTTCGATGAATCTAGGTGCGAAATTATCATTTTTTCACCATAGGTGAGCTGAATGTTAGAATCCGTAGGTCGACAGGATTTTACATTTGTGGCCTTTCCGTTTCCGACTTTAATCTTTAGCTCGCAGTTTGGCATTCTTTCACGAGCCCATTTTTGCCGTGGATTCCAGAGAATCTCTTTTGTGATTGCGCACATTATTTGTGCTACGCGACGTGTATTAACATTCATAACGCTGCTCATGGTCTCAATAGAATTAATGCGAGTAATTCAATTTATATCATTAACTTATTTAAATGATCAATATTACACATGAAGAGATTGCCTTAGATACTTTTACTGAAACCTTAACAAGCGGGTTTTTTATAGGTGAAGTAAGCTCCAATCAACATTACCGGTAAGCAGTACAGAAGAATGCCGATAGGAGTTTGCTGTGAGATCTGATCTATTAACCAGTAAATGCTTTGCGTTGCGTCTTTTGATTGAGAGATCATATTAAAATTATGTTTTAGGTATTTGGCAACAAAACTAAAAGATACCCACGTGAGAACCAGCCAGATAAACATATTATTTATTCCTGTATTTATAAAAAAATTTAGGGCATCAATTTTACGTTAAAGAATTGTTGTCATTCAAGGAACGGCCGAAATGGATGAGGTTATAGTCTTTTGGATCATTTTGGCGCACTGACATAGCGCCAAAATTATTCCCCTTAACAATACAAAAATCTTACTATACACTGTATAAATATCCAGCTTTTTAGGAGTGTTTATGCCGCTTAATGTCACCCAGAATAAACCCAACAATCTCGCTTTGCCGTCCTCTAATGTCAGGGTGTCCGCAGGCTTTCCCAACTACGCTAGTGAAATTGATCATGGATTATTGAGCATGGATGACCTTTGCGTACGAAACCCTAATAGCAGCTTTTACGTTCAAGTAGAGGGCAGTAGCATGGAAGACGCTGGGATACTAAATGGCGATTATTTGTGTGTCGATAGATCGGTTAGCGCGAAAGATAAAGATATTGTTGTTGCGGAGTTGAACGGTGATTTCACGGTAAAACAATTATTGATGAGGCCGGTATTAGGCTTAATGCCCCACAACAAAGCCTATAAATTCATCCCAATTACAGAAAATGATGAACTCATAATATCCGGTGTAGTTGTGGCTGTCGTGAGATCGATGTGGTGAGAAAGCCTTTATGTACTATCTCTTAGACGGCGACAACTTCTTTGCGTCGGTAGAGGTATTATACGCCCCTCATTTAAGACACAAAGAGCTTGTCGTTCTTTCATCAGCCGATGGCAATGTAGTCGCTCGATCCAAACTGGCCAAAAAAAATGGCGTTAAAATGGGCGTACCTTACTTTCAGATCAAAGATGAGTTTGAGGCTCGCGGTGGGGTCGCTCACGCCTCCAATTTCCCTTTGTATGCAAGATCCAGTGTTCAAGTAGCATGCGCCATAGAGAGCCTTCTTGGTCCGTGTGATCGCTATTCTATTGATGAGTCATTTGGTGTCTCGGATGGATTAGAAATAACGATCGATAAACACGGTGGTCATGAAGCCTACGCTCGTTTTATTAAAAACACCGTTCAACAGCAAACTGGAATAGCAATTAGCGTCGGCGTCGGGGCTACTAAAACATTAGCGAAAGCGGCGGCGTATGGCGCAAAAAAATATCCAGCAACAAAGGGCGTTGTGGCGATCGAAAGCCGCGAAAGACTTGAGAAGCTTTTGAAATTAATGCCAGTGGGCAATGTGTGGGGGATAGGACGCAAATTTGAAGAGAAATTGTTGGCCATGGGGATAAGCACGGCATGGGACCTTAAATCGTCTGATCAAGCTCGAATGCGAAAAGTGTTTGGTGTGACCTTGCAAAGAGTGATTGCAGAACTTAATGGAGAGGTATGCTTCGGCCTTGAGTTTGAGGCGCCAGCACAAAAGCAAATGGTATCGAGTAAAACCTTCACTGAGAGAGTCATGGATCAGGACATAATAAGAGGCCATTTGTCACAGCATGCTGAAAAGCTGGCCAGTAAACTGCGCAACAGGAAAGCTCAAGCTAAGCGACTCACTATTTTTATTCAAAATAGCCCCTTCGATAAGTCGGCCCCGTTTCGTTATCTAAGCCGGACCGCAGAATTTACTACACATTCCAACGACACATCAAAGTTTCATGCGGTGATTCATCAGCTGCTTATCGCGATATGGCAAAATGGTTTACGTTACTCAAAGTGCGGCGTAATGGTTTCGGAGCTGGTGGAACTCAAACATAAGCAACTAGGTTTATTTGACGAAAAAGAACCGCGCAACAAGGTAGAATTGATGAACATTTTAGATAAAATCAATGCTAAGCAAGCGTGCGGAGTGTCGTTCGCTAGCACATTCCTAAAACCACCAGCAATTCCGTCGGCAAAGTTGAGCCCCAATTATACGGGGAGTTGGAGTGAAGTACCCAAAGTGCATTAGTACACGGTTTAATTCTACAAGCTACATTGATCGCCTCATCCAAGATAACCCACACACCAACCAAACCCTAGTCAACACGCATATGCCAGAAGTCATGAGGTTACCAAATTCCTTAAGGGCCATAAGTCGTATCGCGATTATCAAGAGGCTAAGTTCGCTCACTACATGACACTGAAAGAGATATCGTTGAAATGACTTTGATCTATCGAATAGTAGCTTTCTTGAGTGGTGATATTGTTCACATTAGCGGGGCTTCTTAGCTTTCACGCTTTGAGCCCCGCTCTCTGTCCGTCGCTTGCACATAACGCTATGTAGTCTCTATCGATCAGTGACCAGTGACCAGTGTCGCCTCTAACGTCGTAATTAGTAATGCTTTCGCTTCAGATAGTGCTATTTATTTCTGGATGCGCGCTGTGTAGATAAAGTTTGTTTGTCATGACTTGGAGTCGCTGTTATGGATCGTTTGAAGTGACTCAGAGTCACTGATATCACCATCTTCCTCTTCTGGCTCTGGGCAGGTCCCCCACTTCGGCTCAAGACTTTCGTCCCATGCCGTAGCTCCGCTGTCAAAATCGTCTGGCTTCGTGGCAATCTTAGAAACACACCAGCTACTAAGATTTTGTTTGAAGCTTGAATCTGCAATCATACCTTCCATGTTTGATACACTGTCCACCATCCAATTACTGATGTTAATGTTAAAGTCTGAGCCTGAAAATGCGTAACCCATTGTCGTGACGCTAGACGTATCCCATTTAGAAACGTCACTTTGGAAGTTTTCGGTCTCTTAAAATGTCAAGAACATCGACTCCAGTCCTGCTGTATCCCAGCCATCAAGATTGCCATTGAAGTTGATTGCGTCAAAGTAGGTCTGCTCTAGTGATTAATGTGTCTATGCACAATCTGTAAATGAAGTCTGTTTGACGCCAGATCGTGCCTGAGCCGCTTGCACCATCTACTACTCCCACACAAGTTCACCATATCGGCTCAAGAGGTTCGCCCTATGCCGTAGTCCTGTTGTCAAAAGCTGATGATTTTTCAAGCAGTCTATTTTGGTTTACGCAATAGTTATTGAGTCCAATTAAATCAAATGAGATATGTTGGTTATCGTAGTTGAGGCATATAATATCATCTAACAATGACTGAGCAATGTTGGATTTAATTATAAAAAGAGCGACATCGTCCTTCGAAGATTAACCAACTACGTAATGACTAGAAGAAATGAGGTGTACAGATGACAATCATTAAAGATAAGAATCAAACCAGCAGCAATGACCCTCGCATTGCAGCAGAAATAAAGCATGATCTCGATGTCGCATTCTATTTACGAAGAGCTTTCAAAAACTCAGAAAAATCGAATCAAAGAGTATTAGCGGCAAATTGAAAATCAATAAGAACTTGGAGTGGTTTCGATCTTATAACGACAAATGGACAGGTATACCATCGCCATTGGTTCAGGCTGAGCTATTAAAAGAAGTACTGGGAGTCAACCGAAAACAAATAATAGGCCCAATATTGGGAGGAAAGATACAGCAAAAAGATTCCGTGACAATAAAGTTTGATATTTTCATAAAAAAAGACCCCATGTACGAGTGGCTGACCAACGGCTCAAACAATCCGACTGGAAAAATCATCAAACAAAATGTCGGCGTACAGCAGGGCACCAGTCTTATAATTTAACTAGTTAAAAAAGAGATCCAATATGCTAATTTTCTTAAGAATTCTCACGTTACTACTGATATCGAGCGCCTTCAGCACCCCAGCTTTTTCAGCTATATCTGTTGCACCACCGGACGAATCAGGCGGTATGAGCAAAGTGGATGGCACTGTTTTTTGCAAAGGCCTAGACGACGGAGCGATTGGTACGATCGACGGAGTCGTTTACAAGGTGTTTTATAGCGCCAAAACGGCAGTGGCAGCGGAGGTAGTGGCAGATGGCACGGAGGAGAATCCTCGGGCATGCGTTTCTAACGTAACGTCATTAGAATCTGCATTTCAAAGACTCGTTAACTTCGATAAAAATTTAAGCGACTGGGATACATCTAATGTGACAAACATTCGCCTTTTATTTAATCAGACAGTTAATTTTACAGGCAATCTAAAAGGGTGGGATATGTCTCACGTAGAATCTCTTGATACGATGTTTGCTGTGTCTAAAAACTTTCAGGGTAATTTAAGCGAGTGGGATATCTCTAATGCGATATGTCTTTGTTTTACATTTATGGATACAACAGATTTTAAAGGTGATATTAGTAAGTGGAATACATCTAGCATAACAACTTTAACTGGGGTGTTTTCTAGTGCGATAAACTTTCAAGGCGATATAGGCGGGTGGGATACCTCTAATGTGACAAAGATTAGTTATCTATTTAATAGCTCAGTTAACTTTAAACACGACTTAAGCGGGTGGGACACATCAAATGTGACATCCTTTAGCTCAGCATTTATTTCATCAGAAAACTTTCAAGGCAATCTAAGTGGGTGGGATTTATCAAACGTAGCAGAACTTTACGCGGTATTTTCAGGATCAAAAAACTTTCAAGGCAATTTAAGTGGGTGGGATACATCTAACGTGACAAGACTTGAGAATGGGTTCTATGGCACAGAAAACTTTCGAGGCAATTTAAGTGGGTGGGATACATCTAAAGTCACAAATATTAACGGTATTGCTAAATTTTCAAAAGACTTTCAAGCCGACCTAAGCAGCTGGGATACATCCAACGTGATATACGCTCGTGACCTATTTATTAGCTCGCAAAACTTTCAAGGCAATATAGGCGGGTGGGATATGTCTAAAGCGGAGAATCTATGGGGAGCGTTTGAGAATGTGACAGGTTTTCGAGATGATATATCGAATTGGAACGTAAGAAATGTAACTGATATGACAGAGATGTTCAAGGGAGCTAATTTCGATCAAGATTTAACTGCCTGGTGCGTATCCAAGATCCCAAGCCGAGGGCCATATATGTTTGCATATAACTCAGTTGGATGGAGCGAATCCTTGCATCCAGTTTGGGGAACTTGCCCTAAAACACCTGAAGAACAAGCTGAAGAACTCGCTCAAGAAGCGTTCAAAGCCGCCGAAGCCGCTCGTGCGACCAATTATACCTACAAGCGAGCTATCCTCAACTAGACCACCCTGTAAAATAAGGGGGCGACTACGCCCCCTTTTATTTTATTAAGTACGTCGGTTTTTTTTTGCTTAGCGCTCTTTCTCTGTGCGTAGCATGCACATATGACCATGTCGTTTGACTCGTTTTGTGACCCGCATCGTCACGAACAAACTCGACAGCCCTTGTTTGCACATCATTTGAAATCCCTGTGTGACGGAGCCAGTGACAACTGGCGCACAGCAATTCATACGCATCTTCTATCCGGCCTTCTTTTATCATAGCCTCACGCGCAAGTGAAAATATTTTCTTAAATAATTTCCACATAATTGCGGTGTCTGTAATAGGCACTATCTTTGAAAACCAATCTTTTTCATTGTCCCAGGTTCCATTGCCAAGCGACATAATAAGAGGCGTTGTGTCGCTTGCAGTAGGGAGATCAGGCAGGTCTAAAATACGGCGATAACGAATCAGCGCGGCTAATACATCATCAGACACCACGATCACACGCTCTTGCTTTCCTTTGCCGATCGTACGAAACCACCAATGCCCATCGGAATCTTTATGAAAATCGCTGTGGGTTGGCCTATAATTTTCAGACCACACAAGCTCTGAGACCCGCAAATACATACCCAAACCGATCGAGAAGGCGAACAAGGCGCGCTCAGCATGAATAAAAGCCTTATTGCTGTCTATTACGTCAGCTTCATCGCTTAGCCGCTCACACACCTTCAGGCAATACACAATCTGATCATCAGTAAGTACTTTTGGCGCTTTGGTACCATCACCTTTTTTCTTGTATGTGTTCTTTTGTCGAATGGCTTGAACAGGATTGTGATCTATAAGCGACTCGGAGACCAACGTCCTGTAAAAGGCAGAGAGCCGCGCAAAGGTGTTCGTGATTGTGCTTTGCGCTGTCGCAGAGGAGTCGGACTGCAAGAACGGACGCCACTTTGGATTTTGCGTCAGCGTACCGTCTTCGTTTTTCAGAAATGCATAATCCGCATGAGGAGATGTCCAAGAAGCTGGTGGAAAGATCGTAAACTCAATGTACTCGATGATCGATTCGCGGCGCATATCGCAAATAGACTGACCTTTAATTAGCCAGCACCACGCCAGAAATCGATTAAGCTCTGTTCGATAAAAGCTCATAGTATCAAGCGATCCAGCAAACTGAATAATATGACGTATACACGCAACTAAATCGTCATGCATAACATTCGTTGGCACCTTTGAATTCTTTGGGAGCCATTGCGTGTAATCCGAGTTCATGGTGTGGGATTCCACCAGCCACCGCGGATTAATGATTATTGGCACCGGTGCCGGCACCTTGTTCTGGGTGTGCTTAGGATTCATTGAAAGTTTCTGATTCGAGCTGAATAATTGGATACGACCACGGATTTAATGCCGCTTCTGCCTTTTCCTCGGCGGTAACAGGGATATTGTTGTCACGAAGAAAATAACTGATTGCGAATCGTTTAAGTGTGATTTCTTTTGATGAGAAGATGCCGTATTCACGCGAAATTAACTTGAAGTGGCCGTCGGATAGTTGCGGATTGACGATCAGCTTAATAGTGACATTTTCAATATAGTCCACATCGTCTGGTATTAACTCCGGCTCGACGTGTTTAGGCAAGGACATGAAGCGCGACAACAAATAATCGCGGTATTCTTTATTACGTCGGCAATAAGCCCTCAAATGCGGTCGCTTCATGGTAAACACGATACAAACAGGATGCAGAGTCCGAACGGTCCCGAGAGGGAAGGTGCCAGACGCATAGTTTGCTTCGATCGACGCCCCCTGATCTATGGCCGACAGCAACACGGGTATTAAGCCATCCAACAGTTGTCGTTCAAGTCTTGGTACAAAAACTGACCCCTCTGACTGATGGCTTTTGGCCGTCGAAATAATGCTTTCGAGATCTGTTTGAATGAAGTGCGGCATAAAGTTGATTGACGCCTTATACGAGCGATCTGATGCATCGTAAGCATTCACATTATTCGGCGCTAAAGCCTTATATTTCATGATGTCACTATGAGCTCGTTGGCGAGTGATACCGAATACATCAACAAGATTGGCTGAACTAATATACCGGTGCCACAGCAAATAACGTTCAATGAATTTAATACGTTGGACTTGCGCCCACGGCACAGAAATTAAGAAGTCTTCGATCGTTTTTTTCATCATAGGTCTATAGGCCTTGTTGTCTATTGCGGCATGTGTAGCACCTCAGTAACTAAATATACCATTTCTAGAGACTAAGTAATCTTATTTTACATGCTAAAGGGTATGGTTATGCAGTGTAACTATGCACCCGCACAGCTCGCTTTGAGAATAAAAAGATTAAGCTCCAAAGGAGTAATGGTATTACCAATCTATAACTCCATCGATTATGATATCTACCCCAAGGCGTTTATGTAGAGTGTGAAGCCAGTGACATCATCCTAGATACTCATGCGATCGTCTTTGTTGAAAATGGGGAAGTTCTTTATTCATGGCGTCCCAGTAAAATGCTGGTGGATGAAATAGGAGCGGGGGCGCTGGTGGTGTACCGTGGCCACACCAATGCCGCTGCCATGGTAATACGGCTCATGGAGTCAGCCAATAAAGCTGGATTGGAGTGTTATGGTTTTGTTGATTACGACATTCCAGGATTGAAGATACTCAGCGATTTAAGACACGTAATAACAAAGGTAGTATTACCAAACGAAGTCTCACTCATCCAACTACTTAAAGAGCAGCCATATCTCAATAAACTCAGCGAGGTGTCGAAACAGGCAAACCGGTACCCGAATTTGTGGAGCGCACTTCCAAGCTCACTAAAAGCTTCATATTCAACTATCGTCAGCAATAAGCTGTCTATCACACAAGAATGCCTTATTGCTAATAACGTAGAGTTAAACATTTTTTCAATCGCTTGTTCTGAGCCGTATGCTTAACGTGGCTTATGCCACATCACACAAGAATCGGGCACCATCTTCACAGAACCTCATGCGCTGGACCTATGTGCATGGAATTTGATGCCTTATTGAACCCTTTTACCTGTGTAGGCTTAGCGTTATGAGGAGGGTTGTTTGAGCGTGATCGCACCCAGGTGCGACACAGTAATATTATTTTACACACAGCTTGATAACTCCTATTATTCATGAAGTTCAAACGACTATCGGCATAAAAAGGGTACGGGGCGGTTAATAATGAATGCAAAGCAAATTAAAGAGTTGCTACACGATGACATTAGAAAAGGAGCAATAGAAGTTAGATCTTTCGAAGAGCATGACTTTCACTTTTCCCTCAAGCATCAAATCCTTATGCTGTCTCGAGGCGTCGTATATTGCAATGAAAAAAATGAGCTTGAAATAGGTTTTGTTATCAAGAGGCGAGGTAACAGGGCTACTGAAAAAACTACCTTTGTGTTTGATGGAAAAGGCATAGTAAGTTCGATTGTAAATAGTGAAAATTTCAAAGCGTTAGTTCGTGAGACAAACACCCCTAAACATTTTTTTAGCTCGAATGCCGGTCTTTTGAAGGGTCTTGATCGCTGTCAATGTGAAAATGCAACTGAAATGAATCATCGCCTGATTGGCTTTGATTTAAGTTTCCCAGACGTTCCGCGCAAACGTGGTGGTTTAATTTCAATTCAGTGTCATGACTGCAATCAATGGTTCTTGCAGCCATTCTATGCGGATACTAAACACCTTAAAGGGAGCGCTTCATTAAGTGATTACATATCAAGGCATTTTTCTTCATCTCATATTTATGTACCGCCTTTGAGTTCAATAATAGATGCGCCAGCAGCTCAGTATAAAGCTTATTCTCCTTATACTAGCCATAAGCAGCTTGAAGAAAACCGAAAGAAAATATCAGCGCTAAAAGAAAGCTATCTAAAAGGGTAGCAATAGCCACCAGCAGGTTGCTGGCTAATACCAACGGGGTGCGGCGAAGCGTGATCGATCAGGAGGTCGTAGAGTTTGTTGGACACAAAATTGGTTCGGATAGATAAAGCAGTTACGACAATCTTTACCGAAGATTAAAAGTATGGCTACGATAACTAATATAGTAATTATCGGAAATAGCGTTATAAATCAATGATTTAAAATAGAACCCTTCTAAAGTCCACGCTAACTGCTAGCACATTTATTTACTCTGTCTGTAATATAAACTCTCTAACGGCATTGGTGAAATGCCGCTTCCAATGTACGGAACTATAAGATGTCCCCCTTGAACCTTTGACTTTTTCGATAGTCCAGTATGGATCGGTTTTTGCGTGTGCCGTGGCATCGGAATAAAACTCAAGAGGACTATATGCCCGCTCCAAGTCGAGGTTTATAATTTGATTCGGTAAAAAAAGAGGCGAATAACTCTTTCGTTCACGGCAATTAGGGCAAACAAAAATACGATAGTACAATTCGTTTTTTCTTGATGGAAACGGAATCCTTAATCTGGCACCGGCTTGATTAAAGCAATGGCTATAATTGGGAACAAAAGAGTCGGTAACAAGACCTAACTTTAGGCCGTAATGTCTACCCAAATCTTCAAACAAACTATCATATTCGTCCATTTTTGGTATAGGGTATCGGCCATGACCTTTTATGCCTTTCTTAACCCAAGGGAAAATGACGCGATTCGATTTATTGTTTCTTGTGCGCTTTGTTTGGAATGCTGTATTTCGATTGCTATCGGATTCCGCAGGTCTCCAAATCGTACCAATACATCAGCCACCCATGCTTTATTGCCGCACTCTATCATAACGTCGTAACCCTCTTCTTTAAGGGCTTTGTAGATCTCAAGTTTCCAGTGAAGATGATGTATTGACTCTATACTACCTTGATTATTTCTAGCGCAATCCCCTTCACCTGGTAAATGCGAGAAATATCTAGTAATCAATTTACCACGTCTTGTTTTTGCTATTGCAACTTTAGTTGATTGAGGCATGAGAAGCCGACGAGATTTAGAAAGTTTTTCTATTTCCTGCCACTCGGAATCATTCATCAGCATGCCAATCACACGGGTGCCATCCTCTTTTAAAGCGCTAATGGACATAAATGGTTCCTATATATATCAATAACTTAAACCCATAAGAATACATGAGCGTGCATTAAGAAAACCGTCCGAGATTGGTCTATTTGAACAATCGCTGATCAAAAGGATATTTAGACTGGTCAACAATTGAAAGGTGCCCTGAATCAGGGTGAAGCGGGTTGAGTAAGTAGTTATACGAGTGCGGAACTACAATAGATGGTACTTTTAGCAATGGGCTTTGCCCATTGTTCAGCCATGAATCCCCTATTCTCTGTGTAATGCTTTGTTGATGTAGATCCTCACGACTTAAGCCCGAATCTAAAGACTCTACAGGTATAAAAGACTCATCGAAATCGACTTTTAGAAGCTGAAAACTGTCCGGTAAATCTTCTAGGTCAGCATTCAAATGGACTCGTATTTCTAAAAGAGCAAGAGCTGGATGCTCTGATAAATATACAATTGGGCGGCCTGCATTATGCCACCGCCCTGCTTGTCTAATGCCTCCGATGCCTTTCAAATCAGCAAAATTACTTACTCGCCACAATATCATGCAAAGTACCCTTCATTTAGACGGTATAAAGCATCACGAACCATAGCTGCGCCAAACTCAGTTTTCATATACTCATTCGGTGTTTTGGAATCGAAATCAGGGAAAGGCTTAGAAAGCCATTTATGTGCTTTTTCCACGTTGCCAAATATCTCTTCTGCCAAAGCAATGGTTTGTGCTGCCCTAAGCAATTTAGTGGTTTCCTCCATTGTAAATCGCTGTTTTTTAGTTACACGATGAGTCAGTGTGCGACGAGGTATAATCCAACTTGTATTTGCTTTCGGTTCGAAACTAATAAAGCTTTCAAAAGCTTGAGGCGAAACGCCTTGTAAAGCAATTGAGTTGAAGTCTTTTTCACCGGATATTTTCAGGTTTGTCATTCGTGAAACACGATCAAAAACGCGCTCGGTAAGTGGTTTTTGTCTCTTAGAATCTAATACGGATTTAACGTTAAATGTAATGGTCTGCATAAAGCCCCCTTATGTTTTGGCAATATGCCATACTATACATGGCATATTGCCAAAATCAAACAACCTAGTAATCGGCCTGTTCAGTTTGACTCTTTTACAGATACCGAGGCAGCAAACAGGTTTCCAATGAAGTGTTGCTTTTGCTGGGGTTGGGCTGCATAAACAGTATGCTTTCCTTTTTTATACAGAATATATTGCACTATATGCATTATATTCTCAGTCTGTTTAGCAGTATGATTGGCGATATTAATTTTTAGACAAGGTTTTTCAATGCCTCTTGAACGAATATTTGATGAACGTGATATCAATGAGCTGTTAACTCAAAATGCCGGTGGTGAGCATGGCGCCAGGAATGCGGCTTTAATTTTAAGTGGTGTTTGCTGGGGCCTAACCCCCTTAGAGCAGTCTTTAGTTTCCACTGAATCAGTGATAGCTCCTAATGGTCAATTATACCGGACTTGGGTTCTTCCCAGCCATGAGTCCTACAACGGGAAATCAAGAGAGCTATACACGGAAGATCACCTTGTCCCCTTCTTTCAAAAATACATAGATGTTCGACTTAAAAAAGAATGGGGAACGGGTGGGCATAGCCATCAAGCATTGCTGCCAGACAAACCTTTTCTTCTCAATGACAATGGTGAGCGTTATCGTATAAATACAACCGCTAAAGGACATCGCTCTGCTAAAGCTATGCACGACCAGCTACGCAAAATGATAAAGAACAGCGGTTTATACGATGCTACACCAGCAAGCTACCGTGCCTCTTTTATTAAGCTTATGTATGAAAGTGGAGCGAAATGGACAGACCTGAAAGGGCTAACAGGCATAAAGGACAAAAGGACTCTTGAAGGTCACGTCAGACCGCATGAAAGAGAACTGGAGTCTATATTGTCGAAAATATTTTCACGCGTGAAAATGCCAAGATCATTAGAGTAATTCAATAAATTAGAAGGTTTAAGTAATCATGAGAAAAGCATGTATCGATCTAAATTACACACTTAAAATCGTTAGTTTATTAGGTGGCGACTTAGGCGGAGGAAGAAATCTACATACAGTCAATTTACTCGATGGTAGCAATCAAATGACAATGTTAAATCTATCAACTGATCCATCGATAAAAGAGCCTACTCCAGATGAATGGGCGAAGGCATTGAAGCAGTGCCATCAAAAAGCAGTCGAATTAAAATACAAAGTGACTCGCGTTCGTGGTGAATCGCTAACCGAGAGTAAAGATGAAGCAAAAAATTAAAGGCACCGGTCATTTAGTTGTAAACGGAGATATCACAATCAATACGAGCAGAAGCAAGGCAAGCTTTTACCGTCGCATCTATGTTGCCTACTTAATCGATTCTGGCATCAACACCCCAAAAGAACTTCTAGATGCTACCAAAATGCCAAGACGCACCCTACAAGATACACTGGCAGCACTTGGGGAAGTCGGTATACAGGCTGAAAGATCAGGTGGTACCAAAAACCTGACATACCAAATTGTTAACTGGGGAGCGATTAATAAAGACTGGATAGAAAACAACTTGCAGCACGTCATAGACGTGCTAGAATAGACGATAATAAATCATCGACAAGGGATTAGAGCTCATGACAAAAGCAAATTTCGCAGACTACAGCAATGGTGCAATCACCGCTCTATCGTACATTGCTCAATCGGGTGCGCCACTACAAAGTGTTTTGGATACGATGCAAACAATGGTTCTTATGTTGGATGCGAATACAGATGAAGGCGACAAAGAACGCTTTATTGAAGCTTTTGGTGCTGATACGTTGAAGTCAGCGGGTGTATTGGAATAATTATGAAAAAGCCTTTCCGTATAGATGGTGACAACTCGTACGAATCTCTAAAAAAAAGAGTCCAAGAGGTCGTTACCCTTGAAGGCCTTACAGAAAACAATATTATAGCGGGACAAATTTGGAAGCGCCGAGACGGAAAACTATTCAGGCTAACAGAACTTTGCCATTACTGTAAGGACTATGGTTTTACAGCAATACTTGAGCCTATTAATTCAGGCGTAGTCAATTGCCCTTCTCTAATAAGCCTAATAACTAAATTTACTTTGGTAGAAAGCGGGAGCCTATCGGAGGAAGTGAAATTTTTAAATAATGGTTTTGCTAAAGAAATCCATTTCTTTTCTCAAGCTCATAAAATGGAAATTAATGGAATGGGGAAGTCTATGGTGGTGAAGCTGGTTGAGTCCGGTTTGGTTCGGTCGCTACCTGAAATCTATACATTACCCGATAGACTAAGTGAGTTGGTAGAGCTCCCAGGAATTGGCGAAAAAAAAGCTTTAGAGTTAATTGAAAATATAAATCATTCTAAGGAGAAAGCTACTCCGTCAAATCTATACTGGTCTCTAACAAAAGAAGTTAGACAAGGGCCTAATTACAAGAAGCTTTTGGATGAATTTTCACTGGTTGGCATTGATGTTCGCGAGATTTGGAATGTATTTTTTGTAAATGAGAGTTCCCTGAATGTTATTTCAAAAAAAGAGGGCCCTATACACCAATCAAAAGCATTAGAAATTGCCGAAGGTCTATTAGAAACGTATTCAAAGGTTTGGGTGGAAGACAATCTAGGTAATGTTATTTTCGATACGCGATTAGCTTCTTTAAGGAAAATAACTAATCACCTTGAGGAATTAGGCCTAATCAAATAGCAATTACATCATTGGAATAAGGCGGTGTTGTTAATGGCTAAAATTAATGAAACATGGAGACTTTTTTCGTAGCTGGAAAACCTAAGTTTATAAGTGTGATTATGGTGGTGTTGTTGGCGCTATCGTTTGTCATGTTTATGGGGAAAGCTTTGGAAATTACTGGGTTTATTGATTCATTTTTGGCAATGTGAAAATCTCAAAAAGTTAAGGTTGGGATATTATGAGCGCACAAATTCACGCTTCTTATGAAGCATATTGGGATTGTCCATCATGCGGAGAACGCACCTCAGATTGTGATGAGGGTGTTGACGACGATGGTGAGGAAATACACATCATTTGCTCTTGGGAAGTTGATAAAGGTGGAGATGCGCTCGTCGCATGCGGCCATGAATATTCAGTGCGAAAGTGACATTGGAATAAACCACAAGAGGTATCTATGTATAAGCAAATTCGTGACTCAGCTACTATGGCAGCTTTCTTTCTAGGAGGCCTTTTGAATATGGGTTTTTTTCACGTAATACCAAAGGCGGATGATTTAACCCTTTTAGGCTGGTGTTCAATAATTGTTTTTATGAGCGTTAGTCTTGTTGCTTTTCCGTTGACGATCAAAAGCTGTTTTGATCCATTGGTTAAAAACGACGATGGGGTAAAAGCAAAAGCTGAATCATTGGAGTGTAAATGCCTAAAAAAATAGCAATGCAGTCAGTTGATTTTGAATGTATAAGGGAGGCTCTACGAATATTACAGACATGTATGTCGTATAATTTGAATCCTGTTGTAGTTAAGGCGCTAACCTCATTACAGAAGGTAGAAGCCGAGAATGGCTTCCTGCCTAATCAGAAAATAATCAATTCTAAGACCATACGAACAAAGGTGCGAACTTCTAAATCTGGACTCCATTTCTGGTTGCAAGGTACCAAACTACATAATAACGGATGGAAGAAAGGGGATACTGTTTCTATAAATAAACAGGGGGATAAACTTGTTTTAACGCGAATTTCATCATTACAAAGAAGCAGCTGCACTACTCATAATATTGGAGGCAACGCTAGAAACGATCCCTCAAGAGTATTACTTGAATTACCTTTAAAAAAAACTGGCGTGAGCTGGAAATTAGATGATCCTGTAAATGCTTTAATTGAAAACGATTCAATTACTTTAGAGAGAACCACGCCCGATAGCGACATAAGCTGAAATAACATCATTGGAATAATACTTGCGGGGTACTCAAGGCCATTCGGCCTTTAACTGTTGCCTAGCTTTATAATCGGAGATGTCAAAGTTCTCTCGACAGCTTTCTTGCACCTTATAATGAGCGTCAACAAAACAAAAGCAACTAGGTTTAAGTATGTCAATTACTGCAGCAAGTACACCCCTATTTAAGAATATATTAGGCGATGGCAATATGTGTGCCTGGGACGGCAAACAAATCGAAATTATTGGCATTATTGCTAATCCAGAAGATACAAGTGAATGCGATGTTTTGGCTATGCCTATGTTTAAAGTAAAACTGGTTGAAACCTCTGAGATTTCTCATGCGTATGTTGATGAAATTGATGAGCAATTTTGGCCGCCAGAAATGAAAGCTGTTATAGAAGGTCAGAATGCTTGGATCGTGAACAAGAAGATGGTTAACAATCCGTATGACGGCGAGCTTGCAAAGCATTTCGACTATGGTCAAATAAACATGCAGCATAAGTGTGAATAATTCGACAAAAAGACAATAATTAGGGATATCGAACACCAAAAAAAAGCACCCTGTAAAAGGGTGCTTCATAAATCAAGAGGGGCTTGACATTTCAGCTCTAATTGCTTGGTGTGAGCGGCCTCTCTGTACAATATAATAGTGAAATAGCATTACAAAGTAAAAGATATTTTCCTTTCCACACAATAAACCTATCATATGATGAATTTAGCTCTTAATTCTAGCCGTTATGCATGCTATACCAAAACATACCCGCACCGATGCCTACCGCAACCATGCCAATCAATGAAGCTATCTTAAACCAGCTCCACGGACGCTCAGCTTGAACTTCTCCGGTGCGAGCGTTTACTAGCACTTGATACACCTTATTTTTATACCGATAAGCAGAAACCCAAACAGGTAAGAGGATGTGTTTAAATTTAGGGTTTAGGTAGTGGGTTTGCACGGACGATACCTGTTGCTCGTCACCACCAATATCACGCTTTATTTTCAAATCCACCGCATCACCAATAATGACCTTTGCTTCCTGAAAACCCGTCTTCAAATCCTTATCGTAGCATTCGCATTGGTAACCGCTAATGTACATATCTTTATAATCCACCAGCTCTTCTAAATGCCACGGTTGAAGAGCATTTAGTTTCTTTTGAGAAACAGAGTTGGTTGCTGGAATTAAAATATCATCGAAATCTTTTGATACACTCCCCGTAACTGACCTCCAGCGAGTGCGTCTTTGTTGGCTCGTCGTGTTATTGCCGTCACTATCCTTAGAGTTCACAGTCACGTAATAATACGTTCCCTGCCTACCAGTATAATGACTAGTTATTCCACAGTCGTAAGTCCAAAATGGTAAATAAACACCGTTGAAACTTTCAAGTTTAGTCGCTTTAATCTTCAGCTCGCTTGGTGCGAACCAGAGCTTAGATACCCAACTTTTAAAATTCGTAGTTGCTGTTTCTTCAGAAATACCAAAGGGCAAGAGACCCGCTGGTTTAATCATTGAGTGCGATCTAGCCTGTTCCACCACTAATGGAGCATCACAAAACGAACAGACTCCAGACAGCTTGTTAGCCCCTAATTCAGTTGTTGCTCCACAGCCATTGCAACGAATAACATGCAGCTCTACTTGCTCAGTACTATCTTGTAGTTTGTTTATATACTCATCGAGATTTAATTCATCATTTGCGCGATCATTTGAATCGGCATTTTCAATGTCAATAGTGTGATGACAATACTCGCATGACATATGCTCTGTATTGGCCTCGTAGGACACGTTGGCTCCACAAGAACGGCATTTAGTATTAATAATCAAAAAATCAACCCTTCGGAATTGGAGGTGGAGCAGATTTAAACAGAGGTGTCAGCTGTGGGACTTCGTGAGCCTTCATCCAAGCTGGCATGCCATCAGCCCAAACTAAGGTATCGTTAGTGAGGTGTTCGCTGGTAACTTTCGTTTGCAACTCCATGACTGTGAATGGACCAGTCTGTTGTCCATTAACGGCGACGAAGAAGGTTACCGCGCCAGGAATGGCTGGTGGTGCAGGTTGCTGCTGTTGGGTCTGCGATGCAGCGACTTGATTTGCCATAGCAACCCCCATCCCCATCCCCATAACGGCTCCGGCAGAACCAGCTGTATTGCTTGCCGCTGCCTCCATCGCATTTGCGGCTTGAAACTGTGTGTACTTGTTCAAATCCCCAAAAAGCCCCATTGACGATCGCTTATCAATAGCGGCCTCAACCTCAGCGGGTAGCGATATATTCTCAACCAAGAAGTTTTGAAGGGTTATTCCATATTTAAGAAAGTCTTCGTTCATTAGGCGCTTCATTAAGCTAGAAAGCTCATTGTAGTTCGCCGCTAAATCGAAGACGGGGATTTTGCTTTCGCCAAGTGCATCAGAAAAACGCGATATTGTAAGGCTTTTTAGCTGTGAATCGATTTCGTCTAAAGTGAAATGGCCATCAGTCCCGACAATTTCTTCAAGCAACAACTCAGGATCTTGTACTTTAATACTAAAATTACCAAATGCACGGATACGAACAACGCCTAATTCAGTGTCACGCATTTGAATTGGGTTTTTAGTTCCCCATTTAATGTCGGTAAAAGTGCGTAAATTAATAAAATACACTTCTGCTTTAAATGGTGAATTAAAGCCGTACTTCCAACCGCGCAATGTACTAAGGATTGGCAAGTTTTCTGTTTTAAGTTCGTGCATACCCGATGTAAACACGTCGGCTATTTTGCCTTCATTGACGAAGACAGCTATTTGACTTTGTCTAACAACTAACTGAGCGCCATTTTTAATTTCATTTTGGTAACGATCGAAGCGCCAAACTAACGTGTCATTGCTTTCATCTACCCATTCGACGACATCAATAAATTCGCCTTTAAACATATCAAAAAAACCCATAATCCAGTCCGTTTCGGCTTGAAGGCAAGTTCAGAATTCGAATTAACAAACTAGCACCACTTGGGCGTGTCGTTTGCCAGTTAAAATCATTTTCAGTATTAGATACAATACTAATTAAACCAGCTAGATGTTAGTTTGTTAGTAAATTAAATACAATTGAATGACATTCTTTTTAAGCCAACGTTTCATGTTTGTATTCTTGATAAACTGATAGCGCATCAGTTGTACTTCCATCGTAGAGCCCATTGTCTTTCATAAAGGCAATTGCGTTTAAAAAAGAATCGCGCTGAGAGGTGTTGGCACCAAAATAAAAGGACTTGTTAGACGGTTTACCATCGCTTTTCTTAAAGTTGACGGTGTAACGCGTGATATCGACTCCCTTCTGATTTTTGGTTAAGCCAATACTTAGCTTTGGTATCCCTGTTATATTGTGTTTGCGAGCTTCTTTACGTTCCACTGGGTTAGGCTTATCGGCATTACGTTTAAATACACTATGCTTATCCTTGATTGAGTCGATGATTGACTTTGGTATCCCTGTTATATTGTTTTTGCGAGCTTTTTTACGAGCAACTGGGTTAGTGTTATGGGCATTCCGCCAAAATACACCAGCCTTACTACTTTCACGCTTCCACCATGCCTTTGAACTCATTGCGCTTTGATTAATTAAAGAAAACGCAGCCTCAGCCCATGCGTGATGGTAGTTATTTCTTACATTGGTTTTTTCGCAAGGTTCTTCGAGATAGGCATAGCCCGAGTGATTGAGCGTGTAGCCATTTCCCTTTTGATACCACCCTAAGCCTTCCCTCCATTCTCCACCCAACTTATACATATTAAGGCTTGCTTGGAGTGCGTCAGTTTGTGTGTCACACACTATGTCGGTAGATGCATCAAAGATGTAATTAGCCTCCGGCGCTACCCCGTTCTCAACGATCGACACATCAATATCAAACAGACGGCCACCAGCGAGGCGGTTCGAGGAATTCAAAACCTTAACAAGTGTCTTTAAATCGTTTTGGTCGGCACTGGAACGAATAAGAATAACGATCTGGCCCGTCGCAGTAATTTCCTCTGTGGTATATCCAGGCTTAGGCTCGATTGCCCTGCCTTTCATGCGCCCTATCGACGATTGTGAAGAGGTTTTGTGGAGAGTGCATCTTGGTACCCCTTCTGACCAGCTTAACGACTTAAACCCACACGCGAACTCCATTTCAATGCCAACTTTTCGCTCAATCGAATGTATGAAGCCGCCGATCGCACTAATAGCCGGAAAACCGACAGACATCATGCCAGAGGAAATATTCATGTTGTCACATCGAGCCGTTAATTGTACGAAGCTCCCTTTCCAGATATTAGGTTCTTTAATTTGCACGAGCCCTCGACGCATTAGACGGACAATACCGCCTTGTTTCAGCATGACGTCCCCATGATTTGCTAGTGCCGCAGGGGTTGGCTGAATAACCCATTTTTTAAAAGGCATACTTTGAGTGCCCAGCCGCAAATATGTCTCATTAATGACCCCCATACTCGCCACGGGGCTAACACTGACGTATTCATCCTCGCGCCAATTATCGTTCGGTAAAAGAACCTGTTTTAAATGTGGATCTCTGATAGCCGGTAAGCTGGTGGTCATAACGTGATTGGCCGGAAGCTCAGCTATTATTTCACGCCATTTTTTGATGTCTGCTGCATTCTTGGGAGCAGACCAAAATCTGTTCTTTATATTGACGGTTTGAGAGCAAATAATGCCGTTCGGTACTGGATGCAGAATTTCAGCTGCTAAAGCGTTTGAATCAATACGCGCATTAAATAACTTAGGTGAATGTGTTGATATCATTTTTTTAGCTCCCTACGAGGGCTGTACAGCGATTCGTTAACGACAATGAAATCTTTGTTTAGCCATTGCGTTACTTGCGGCGGTTGCACACCTTGTGCAGCGGCGAAATCACGATTAGACCCATAGAACTCTTCGTCTATATATTCGCGTAAAGTTCTAGCGGCTGGCCGAGAGGCATTTTTCAGAGCGATAGCGCAATCTAGCGCCTCTCGAAAATCAAATTCAGCACCGGCGTCTCGCAGTATGTCGAGTTGCGCTTCAATGGTTTTATCGCTTGTGTAGCCAGACTCTAGAGCCGCTTCCCAACCATATTGGCCTGCCATTACTTCAGAGGAACGTAAGTCTGTACCGCCAGCGTATTCAGCGGGGTTATCTGAATTAATGATCTCTACAACTTGATCTAATGAGTGAGCTTGTGAAATAGCGTTTGTCATTAATCGTCCTCTCTTGGTAGTGGGTTTGTGTATGGGTTACAGGAATACATTATAATATAGCGTTTCACTTAAATATAGCGTTTTACTATATTTAATTTTGATAAGATAGTAAACGTATATCAAGCCTGTCGGCTTTAACCTTTGGGTTAGGTATAGTGTAGAAGGCCTGCTCCAGACACTGCCAGACCACAAACCAGACATAATGGGCACTCACTAAATAAGGGATGCCTTTCGATGAATAACAGCACCACTATTGAAGAGTTGAAAAACTCACGCGACAGCTACAGAACCTTGGGGATTTCAACTGCTCACTTTCGACACAGTGATATATTGGCGTTGTCTGATATTGCATTAGATAATCAAATGATTAGTGAACGAGATACAGGTTTTTTCATCAAGTTATATAGCGACGACGAACCATTGTTGGGTGACATAACGATAAGCGATGATTTTCATTCCGTGATTAAAGTTATCTTTGCCGCTGGATTTGGACATATAGAAATTGACTGCGATGCGAATACCTATGAAAATCTGCCACTCTATATCGACGGCACCGATGACATAGAAGAGAGACCAGCCGCAATGACTAATGTCGAACTTATGAATGATGACTTCCCTGCTTTTCAGGCTAAAATTATGACCGCCAATGATAAAGGCGTTACTCATGATTGTCAGGGTACGATCGACAGCAATCCTGATCGTATGACCTACACGATCGAACCAATCAAATGCGAAGTTGGTGACTTTTTAGAGGTATTTCTTGCCTCATCACACGGGGTGGATTTTTGCTCTGATGGCGTTCATCTAATCGATATCGGCGGATCTCGAATGGATTTATCGACAGGTTGCGTCTTATCGATAAGCCACTTCGAATGGCTTGATATTAAGATTGCGGCGGCGAGGCGTGAAATACAAAAGAGTACCGAATCAGCGTTAGCGAAGTTGCTAACAAATAACTGAAGCCTATTGAGCGCGAAGCCAGAAAAACTATTATAAGGAACACTAAAATGTCAGAAATCACACAGACGGTATCAGGAAATATCAAGTACTCGGCAGAAGGATTGCGTCAGGAAAATTATTTCATCCAAACAGGCAATTGTCTAATGGGGTTAGACACTCAATACGTCTCTCCCGACGATCTAAGGTCCTTGGCAGATCATCTTGAAATGACGCGAGGCACCGCAACAAAACCCGCTAGCGGCTCTTATACGGAATCCTAAGTAGCTACGAAAGAAGCAATGATAAAGGCGCTACTCATGTTTGTCAGGCTATGATCGACAGCAATCCTGATCGCATGACCTACACGATCGAACCAATCAAGTGCGAAGCTGGTGCCTTTTTTGATGTGTTTCTCGCCTCATCACACGGGGTTGATTTTTGTACTGATGGGGTTCATCTAATCGATATCGGTGGATCTCGATTGGATTTAGCGCCAGGTTGCGTCTTATCGATAAGCCACTTCGAATGGCTTGAGATTAAGATTGCAGCGGCTAGGCGTGAAATACAAAAGAGCACCGAATCAGCGTTAGAGTGCTTGCAAACAAATAACTGAAGTCTATTGCGAGTGAAGTCTGAGAAACCATTTAATAGCTTATAAAAAATGAGGTAGTTAACACCATGAGAGTCGGTTTTTATAAAACAGATATGATTTCCGTATCAGCAGATAGCGTCGACGAGGCAGCTATTGAGTATGCTCAAGAACATCACGAAATTTGCGAGGAAAGTGATTATCGATTCAGTGTACTTGTAGAAGATGAGGCTAGAACGCTTCATATAGTTAATTTTTATACTGAGTTCGACCCACGGTATGAGATTGAATCTAGCTCAGGAATAAATGAGTAAAGAATAAATGTGTGATCACGTCCTGTGGCCACACATATTTAAGACATCAGAATCCCCCGACCTCAAGGCATTTCAGCCTTTAACAACGCCGTACTTATAGTATCGATATTAGCCAACGGGTAGCGCCTGAACGTCACGTACTACAATAGAACCGCGCACACTTAATAGAGGTTAATTACATTGAATTCACAACATACAATAGCAAAGCTAAAAGATTCAGCTCAATTGATTAATAGCCACACTTGCTTCATCGTCTCGCTGGATAATTCTATTAATCCAGTTAACACGCCACTGCATTTGCAAAACGGAGAAGTGCTCGAGGTCGGAGACAAATTCACTCAACTAGGTCGCAAAGGATGCTCGTATAAAAATGGCATATTGCTTAATGATGGCTGGGTGCAGCGCTATGAAGGCTCTGTCAAGATTCAGAATAACGATAAGGAAGGACGTGTTTACGATTACAAGCTATTTAGCGCCTATACAATTGATACAGGGCTAAACGCACTAGAGGGCTACCCCACTATATTTACCAAAAAATACCTCGCATATACACAGTATGAAGACTTAGCAATGGGATATTTCGGCCAGAACGAAGGCTTTCATTTTTTTGAAACCGATTATCTCATTAGATATAAATAACTTTACCGGTTGATCCTAGGAGTACACCTTATCGGCACTATTGAAGGTCGCTATTATAGGATAAAATTACGGAATTTGATTACGTATAGATAGCTTAGATAAAGGATAACACCTTGTGAATGAGTCATTAAAACAAGATTGGCAGAAAGCCAAACGTTCGTTGAGCGCTGCTAAATTGCCCTACATACGCTTAGTAGCTTACTCAAAACTAGATAATGGAAAATGTAAGCGATTGAATAGGTTCATAGCTCCAAGTATGGATCTTGGATTACGCTTAGCTATCGATAACTTTGGCAAGCAACATAAGGGCATCTTTGTAAAACAGAATGAACGTGCCCGAGGACGAAGTAACCGTACGCAAAAAAACACGAATATTTAAGAGGATATAGATATGACAAGCTTACGACGTATAAAGCGCGGGATGATTATTATATCTCTACCTATATTAATTTTGCTTGCAAATACCTCTAACGCAGAAGTGTACAGCTGCACTCAAGCTCAAGAACATGTGACAAACGCATTTAAAAAATACAAGCCAGATTCTCTAGAATATAAACTTATTGCCAAATACTTTACTTTGAAGATGGAATCCAGGAAACCTGCCGCTTTATGTAAAGCGAACAGGCACCTATTAAAAGCATTAGCTAATGACAGGAAGGACAGTAGGACTAGAGTTTCAAGAGAGAAAGCGAGATAAAATAGAATAAAACTAAATCGCACTGACTAGGAAACAATAATAATACTAGAACCGCCCTTGTATAATGATTTATCACATTAGCTTTTCGAGTTAATAATATTCTGATAAATATAAGAAAGAGTTTCGCAGTCAGAGTGTTTTCTGCGATATCCATCTACTTGACTTAAAACATGATTTGCCTTTACTTCGTTAGCTATACGCCCAGTATTAAACCCTTTTATCATAGTATTAACGTTAGGTGTGCATTTATCAACATTAGTAGCTAGTACTACACTACTCATCCCAACATAAACCGTTGCTAAAATAACTTTATACATAATAACAGCCCAATAGAGTTAAATTTCAATAATATTGTATTACCCCACACCTTTCAAACATAATTAAAAAAACCTTACAAAGAGTCCCTCTTTAACTATGTGGTTTATGCAATAGTAGATTAGTGATTACTCGATAATTCTAAAAAACTATGGTCCATAATACAGCTACTGGATGATTGTTCGCCCCTAAAGCCCTGTAATCTGCGCCTAAATTCACTAGCAATCGATGACTCACTAATAACGAGGTAACGTATGAACTGGATACAAATCAACAACGCTGTCAGTATTAAAGAAGCGCGCACTTATATAAAGTCTACCTTTAGTCAGGGTGAGATAATAAAAACGTCAGACAGACCTTCATCAATATGGATATACTTTGTATCACAATCGGGTGAACACACCATTACGCTATTTAGTCTAAAACGTACTTCGAGTATATGGTACTTTCATGAAACACCCGAGTCAGAAATTAAAGATAACTTCAGCTGTCCAATTAGCCTTATAAAAGCCGCTAATAGAGCTAAGCCTAAAGCTAAGCTGAATGCTAATCTGTGGCGTAATAAAATGCTAGAAATTGATGACACTAAAAAGAATCATAAGAAAAACATCACGTCACTAAAAAAAGATAGCATTATTAAGCTTCATGGAATTATATATAAACTTAAAGAGAAAAAAGATTACGTTTCTTCTAATTCGTTTTTCTTTCGTAGTAGAATGGAAAGGCAGGGATGGGCTGCTCATGATGTTCGTAATACAATACCGCTATTTATACCATTATCTCACCTTGAGCATGCGGAGATCGTGTCATTATAACTTAACCCCAACATAACTTATTAACAATACTCTTGCATAAATTAGCTCGCACCTACTTAGTAGGTGTGATAAAAGAAATAAGATAAATCTTTAACTCATGGGTTTTTTGAAAGAATCTAACTATCTAAGAAAGCATAATAAATAAAGTTCTGCCTATAATGTGTAAAATATAATGGAATGGAATTTAGCTCGATGAAACTGCCGAATATGAGAAAAACCTGTAAGAATTGCCCATTCCGGAAAGATACACTAAAAGGCTGGCTAGGAAGGGAGAGAATGACAGAAATACTTAATGCAAACAGCTTTACATGCCACAAAAATAACAGTTTACAGTGTGCTGGCCATATGCTGATTAAAGGCGATAAAAATGTATTTGTGAACACGGCCAGACTCATGAAGATCGACACAGGGCTAAAAGGAAGAGAGGACGTATTCGACACGATAGAACAATGTATTGAACATCATATATAACACCAACCAATTGGCGATCGTCATACCGGCTCTAATGACTTCAGTCACAAGCCGGTATAACGTGACTACATCACCAGGAACATCCTGCCCACTCATCATTATTTGCTATCAACATTTTCTTTGCGGGAACTATAACCCCAGTAGCAACAGCATCAGAGAAAAATACACCTTGTTCGACGTTTGTTGTAAATCCAAAAGACTGTATTCTTAGGTGATCCTTATCTAAATTAGACATAACAACCCCCATTCTGTTGTCTAGAGAACAGACCTTCTGGCCAACCCGTTTTCTTTTGATGGCAAGTTTCTCAAATCTTAACCGTGTCTCATTACGAGAAATAGATGAAATGGTATCCGATATAGCAGCTGATTGACGTCTTAAGAGATAATTTTTAGTATCAATCTCCTTCACGACAACTGACCTCACATACGGGTTCGAGAAATGCGGATTGTGTATGGTTATCGAAACGCTCCAGACCACTTCTCCATTGATGCTGCATGAATAGGTACCAATACTATTTGAAACTATATCATCGGCATTCTGATCGTCTATACGTTGCAGGACTCCACCTTTGTGCGTACAAAAACTCCCTACAGTCTCTTTAGAAAAAGTAAGGTTAGTTTTGTTGTTAGGCGCCCAAGAATAAAGCTTATTATCCCGAAACTGAACATATTGAGGTGTATCAAATTCACCACCAATCAAAGATCCTATCGAACTGTATTGCTCTACATTAGCTTTTTCCACCGGAAATAAAGTTGAACAACCTGCAAGGCCGGCAACAACTGCAATGAATGATACGTGCTTGATAATTCTAGGTAGCATACATCCTCCCCGCCTATATATAGCGGACTACTCTGTTATTCATTACCTTACTGGACACTAAAATAGATCGAAACGTAGTAATAATCAAAGCGTTCAGGCTCTCTTTACAGCACACCCCCTTAACGAACATTGCTTTAAATATCGGCGCCATTGAGCTAGACAAATCTGCAATTCTAGAGAAATCGAACACCTCGCATTGATAATTGCTACGCATCCATTCGACTGCATTTTTAATTTTAGAGATTGATTGATAAGATAAACTCCTACCAATTTTTTTCTGTGCGATAAGTTGCATAGTAGTCTTTTCAAAATCCGCATCTTCATCGAAAAGCATTAAACTAACAAGCTCCGCAATGCCAAACGTTGTTTGGTTCATGGTTTGCGAAAGGGGCACTATTTGCTCCGAAATGCTTGGGGTCGTATTATGCTGGTACTCCAGAGCAAGCAATGGCATTAATACCATGGTAATTCGGTATTTGAGTTTCTCATAATCAGTGTGGTCGCCGTTATCGTCGACAAGTATGCATGGTTCTATAAAACGCTTAACAGCATGCTCTAAAATACTAGTCTTAACCGGCGATTCCTTTACATTCTTATGAACATCTAGGTACATAAAGCACTGCTTTATAGTGGCACTACTTAGATTATCACTTACCCCTTTTTCCTTGGCCATCTTGGAAACTGCACTGTATGTTGGCCGAATGCCGCCAGCGTGGTTATCCATGTAATTCAAAATAAGCCGGAGAGTAGTGATAGTGATATAGGATAGGCATTTGCTCTCAGCTAGATGATTTGACTTAAATATAGGGCCAAGTATTGGATCACCTAACAAATCACGCACCTTTATATATTTTCCATTATTAGACATCGTTTTAGACCCTCCAAAATTAAATGATGCAACTGCTTTAATAGCATTACCCCATTTTATCCTTTTAATGCACCAATAACAAACCCACTACAGTCGTGCTACAGCAAATTTTTGTCTTATCCTGACCACAGCGGAAAATTGCTAAGAGAGACCCAATTAAGATCAACAGTAGGCCAATCGAAAAAACCATATGATAATAACGTAACAAATCTACATTAATTATCTTTAATAACATTTTCGTGCATCGACTTACCCTATTTAGAGCAAAAATAAGGGCAGCTTGCTGAGCGCACCTCCAGCTCAATAAAACCAAGACATAAAATCTGTCTCAACAGGTTGGTGTAATTCTTGTAAATTTGTCTCGGGAATTCTTGAAAGCCCCATAAATAAAGGGTTTAATGAATCTGTTGTATTACTTCGTAAAATTGTTATTTTACATAGTAATGTTATTTGTCTTGTACTGTCGTAAGTTAGGTGAATTCAGATTTTATTCATTTCTCGCCAAAACTTGGCACTTCACCTTACTCAAGCAGCTCACTTAGCAGCGAAGATTTCCTTAAATGAAAAAATTAGAGTTAACCACCACATCGCAACCATCAGAAAAGAATACGCTTCTTACCGATCAATACCGGTCTGGCCAATTATCTGAGGTGGCCATTCGCGCACTAAAAGGTGCAGAAACCCTTACTGATACAAACAAGCAATACGAAAGCCACTATCGCATTTTTACTCGGTGGTTAAGTTCCAAGGGATTTTCCGGAAGCCTATCTACGATAAGCTACATAGAAATCATTAATTTCCTTGCAGAACAGGCTGAAGGAACCAGAACAGTTTATGAAAAAGGATCGGGGTTACTTTTAGATGGCCACTCGATTGCGGTAGCAACCCTTAAGTCTCGAATATGGGGGTTATACAAAATGCTTGAGTTTAAACATGGCCTCATATTTAAGGAACAAGACCAGAAGCGCATTACAGAATTTTTGAAGCTTCTACAGCTAAACCCTGAAAGAGCCAACAAGTCTGGCCGTAAACAGGGCCAGGCCTACCCTTTACGCTGGATAGATATTGAGGCAATGCTGAAGTCTGATTACATTCATTCTGCTAGCAAGTTAGTAGTGTCACGAGATAGGGCTCTATTGTCTTTTTTGGCTGTCACAGGCTGTCGTGAGTCTGAAGCCCTAGGCAAATACGGAATTAGAATAAAAGATCTAACAGTTCACGACGACCGCATTGATTACCAGCGAGTTGTCTTAAAAAATGGGAAGCGCACACATGATTTCAGAGGCTCTTTAATGAAGACAGACCTCGGACCAGCATGCCCATTTGAAGCCATTAAAAACCATTTGGCATTGATGATAAGAGAACCACTATGCAATCCAGACACTAAATTATTCCCTCGAGTCAATAGGAATGGTGAGGCCTATATTACCGGCACACCAAAATCGATAGCACACCTTGGCGCGGCGATCGTTGATAGTTGGTTACGAGATTTAGCTCTTAATATAGGCTTACCAATGGATAAAATTAAGCGCATTTCTGGACACTCTGTACGAATGGGGCTTGTGGTTGACCAGGTAGAGAAAGGCAAGTCTTTGAAATACATAAGCTCAATTACGGGGCAATCTATTGGAACAGTGGAGCGGTATTCTAAGCAAGCAGATTTAGGCGGATTTCAGGCAGGAGCGTAGCTTAGCTATCCAGCGACATTATGGTTTGACAAGCAACATTAATTTTTGATAGAAGCACTGAAAGCCCCGTGGCTTCTTAGTTTTGAGTAGATATAAACGCCAATTCTATATCAAACTTTAATGTAACTAGGCCTGTAAAACCGACATTTTAGGAGGCTATAAAGATCAAACTTTAATGTAACTAAACACTAGCGAGCTATATAAACGTGAGCAATTGTTACTTGCGTCACTCACAAGATATCGCCGTTAATCCCAGTAAAATCTGAAAATATTTTCACTATTTCCGTTGTGACTTATGCACTATATGGACAGACAGAATCTTCTATTGTATAAACACTGAAAGCTTCAGGATAAGGCTTTCACTAACAAATAAATAAGGGATCAAGAATGTCTGATCTATATGTCATCGCTAACTTACTAGACTCTCAAGATGGCTCCCTCTCGTTTTATCAAGACAGTAGTATACTCACAAAAAACTTAAATATAGCAAAGAAATACACGTGCGAAGAGGTAAAAAACCTATGGAGTCTTAATAATCATTACGACCTTCCAGTTTGCCTTACCCAAGCCAAAGAGAAGGCTATCTGGGTAGTTCAATACAATAAAATACCAATGCAGTCAGTCAGCTGTTATAAGACAGATTTTTACATCGGTTTATGTCTAGATAAGATACACCAAGGTTTAGCTCTTTGGCTGGATAGGCAAGGAAATTTCAGCCCTGATTTAATGGCGTCTGCGATTCTTATAACCGCCGATCAAGAAGAATTAAGCAAGGATATCTTTCTACTACCCTTTGAAATACCCCAGCGGATTAGAGAGTTTCGAGTTAATCTTTCGGATTTCAACTTCAACGACATGCCTTATCTGAGCGCTTTGTTGAGCGTAGATAGCATAAACAACCGCCTTGATATCATCAACAACCTCAAACACTCATGCCTTTTAGAACGCCCTCTCACAATAAATTAACCAATATGTTATTGATCTTCATTTCAGCACCAGACTTGTAGGTAATAATATAATTCATAATCCTGCATTAAGTGCACTAGTGCATCATTGTATTAATTCGCTTAATGCACTTAATGGTATTAATTGCTATATTATGGATTCTTATACTTGAGTCAACGAGGTTAGTAGACGTGAAACATCCACATAAGTCACAGTTTTTATTTTTCGCACCGGTCTTGGCATCAATAGGACTGATGTTACCAAACGCTGCGATTTCGCAGGAAACAAAAACAACTTTGACTGCCCCTTCAGGCCAGGCTATAAGCTTAGAAAAGAACTTAAGCACCATCAGTAGTCCTAAGGCTAACCAAGCAATAGAGCCTGATAAAGATCTAGATAAAAAGGTAGCTGGTGGTTCAGCCAAAACTGAAGAAGTAGATGCTAAGACCTATAACGCTCGTATAGCACTAGAGAAGAAGCTTGTACGCTCGTACTCACTTGGCTACGTAAGCGCATCAAGAGCGCGATCATTACAAAAAGCGGATATAAACGTTAATGCATTTTTAATTGGGATTAATGATGCTCTGGAAAACAAAGGACAGGCTTCGTCAACAATGGCTCTTCTCGCACCAAATTTAACACATGAAGGCGTTGAGCTTCCTGATTTAGATAAAATTCTAAAGGAAGAAAACAAAGAGCCGGTTTCGAAATAAAAGATCAAAAAAAACAGCATCTTAGCATGCTGTTTTTTTTGAAAGCGTATCTTCTATGCATATCACAGTATGTGTTATTGCTGCCAGGATGGCAGCTCTGAAATGAACTTTCTCCTTAAATCAGTAAGCAAATGCTTTTTAGAGATAATTATCACATCCCTTGATTTCGCTAAATCATAAACTCTGCTACTTATAGCGCCAGTAGTAATGACTACAGGGACAATATGCTGAGCATTCGCCAATAAATGACGTGGGATGCCAATCATTTTATGGAATTTGTTCTTGCGCTTTCTTGCTATGACCCTGTCTCTTATATCAGCTAAATCAGTGATGGCTTTGGCGGACAACTGGCTTCTCATGTAATGCTTAGATTGCAATAAAAGCACGTGCTTGCCCTCAACCATAACACCGTCGAGTCCGTAATCAGCTGTTAGCTTTGGGCTAGAAATATAATTAGGCTTTAGATTTATCCTTAATAACTCCATTGCATACAGTTCAAATTCAAATCCATCCATTTCATTCAATGCATTTTCTAGCTTGTTATTCCGATCACTAGGGGATGCTTTCAAGATGCCTTTATGTTTTTTCCGAGCTGCTTTGAGCCGCCATTTTTGTTTGTTAGATTTAGGTCTAATTTTGCTTTCAGATATCTTTTTTAAAAATAGGTGCAAGCAGACTAGTAGAGCTAAAGCGATAACGAAGAAAGCCGCTACTGGCACGAGGAACGAATTCGAAAACACTTGTAGTGGTTCAATTGTAGGGTTGTAAAGCAAACCTTATTCTCCGAGACATTTCTGAAAATACCCTCTTAGGAGAAGCTTATTTGGCCTCAGGCTTAGGACTTACTTTATCGTCATCAGAAGTAGATTGTAGTGGCCCCGACATTGCTTCATTACTTGGGGCTTCTAACTTGCTTTCATGCGTTGGTGCTACCTGATGAAGTAAGCCTTTAGACTTTTCACCACCGCTTCCACCACCAGTAAGCATATGAATAACAAATGTAATGCAGACAACAAGCAGAAATAACGCTATAAAATCTTTGATAGTGGCTGTAAGCAAAGCCTCTTTAAAACGACCCTGAAGTAAGTTACCTAATGCTACGTTTCTCATTTAAATCCTCATAAAGCTTGAATGTAAGTATTTCAGAATTAATTCTTTTGGCTTCTATTTCTATGGTGGATGAACAAGGCAACAGCAACAATGACTACTAATGTAGGAGCAATAAGCCATGTAACCATAGGGATTATATATCTGATAACAACCGCGACAGCAATCAAGGCTAATACACCAACAGCAATCATAGATTTAATATTCATACTTCACCTTTAAATAGAAACTTTTTAACTAGAGAAAAGATATAGGGGCCTCAAAGGACCGGACAGGATGGCCGTGCATTTGCTCTGGGCAGAGAACTTTGCACTTAAGCACCGTGTTCAGCCGTATAGCTTCTCTTCATGGGACAGATAACAGCTCTAACTGTCGTAATGATTTTATTGAATTGCAAAGAATAATACAATTAATGATATTATTTATCTAAGATATATTTGCAATTCAGTTATTACAATCAAAGGAGCGAGGACCGAAGTGTCCCAAAACTAAATATGAAGAAACTAAATAAAACCTTAAAGGCTTACTTCTATGTAGCCGTCTTAATTGCTATTGCATGGACGCCTTTGTCCGCAGAGGCAGTTACTTCGTCGAACCCAGGCTTCAAGCTTGCACCCAATGGAATAACTGTTGTATGTACAGGGATGCCAGATGGCACCATAGGAGAATTTAATGGCCAGACGTATCAAGTCGTCTATTCGGGACGAGATGCAGCGGCATTGGAAGTTGCTTACTGGAATAAGCACGGCGATCTAGACAGATATCTAGATACACCTCATGCATGCACATCAAACGTAAAGGTACTTAATTATGCGTTCCAAAATCAATGGGCCTTTAATGGGGATATCAGAAGCTGGGACACACACAACGTTGTATCGTTCATATCCACTTTTGAGGGTGCACTAAATTTTAATCAAAATATCAGTAGTTGGAATACAGTCGCGGGTAAATATTTCAAAAAAATGTTTTACAAAGCCTCCTCGTTTAATCAAAACGTCAGCAAGTGGAATATGTCAGCGTCAATAAATATCGAACTTATGTTCGCCTTTGCATCGCATTTCAATGTAAATCTTAATAAATGGTGCGTAGCTACTCTTAAAAGCTCCTGGTATTACAATAACTATGATTACAGCACTCCGGCATGGACCTTACCGAGACCAAAGTTTGGTAAAAAGTGCGCCTTAACGCCAGAGGAAAAAGAAAAAAAAATAGAAGCAGAAAAACAAGCGGCAATAGAAGCGGCTCGCAAGACCAACTTCAGTTATGTTCGTACTATAAATGAGAGATAAAGATCACTAAAGATTTCTAGCGCACTCAAGGAGGAGAGCCCGCAGCAAACAAATATTTAATGGACGTATATGATTTAATTGCATTATACTAATTAGATAATCTACCAGAAGCCCTCAAAGTCAGTGCTATCCTCAACCATCATTAACCCTTCTTAAAACACAAACTATTCCCATCATTATCTAATTTTAGTTCGTAGTAAATTTACTACTTAATACTTTTATAAAGAGCTCCTCCCTTCCCCCTCCCCCTTGACTTCACATCGAAACATTACTGAATGAATCTTATCTTTCCATTTAACCCGTCTCTCAGTATGAAAAGAATAAACAATAAAAAGAAATAAAAAGAAAAAAAATAACGGTTGAAAGTTTGAAAGAAAAAAAACAGGAAAGGGATCAGATGGGGTGATTCTCTGATTGGTAATCAAGATCACTACGAACTAAAAATGAAAGAAACCACGTGGCTCTACGGGTTTCTGATTACACATTAATGTTGTTGGCCAACGATTCTTTATAGGCCGTTATTCAAATATAGCTGGTGGAAGTATCAGTTTTCGGCGCTTCCCTGCTATTAGCCACCATTGCTCATCCATATAGGTTACAAAACACTGCTGGCCTACAGAACCTCCCCTGCCCAGCCACTGAGATAGCTGTGAAGCTTCAATGCCTTGTGACATACAAAAATTCTTTTTCCGGCCAAATACGTAGTCAATAAAGTACACTAATGACAGGGTGCAATATTGATTATGAACAACAGAATCAATCCAATACACTTCATTCCAAAGCGCCTCACTATCTGAGCTCAGAATGGATTGATAATTATATAGCTTTAGAGAATGAGGTTTACTAACGAATCTTTGAAATTGTTCCGCCTCATCTCGTTTAGCGACAGCCTCTTCCACAGAGCCGAATCCTGCACAAAACTTCTTTTTAAAATCTATGGGGATATCTGAGGGCCCACTATCGGGTAAACATATAACGTAAAAAGGAAAACGAGGGGTATATAACTCACGAGTGATAGTGTTCAATAATATATTCCCTAACAGCATTAGAAATTGTCACTCACTCTGCAATAAGGCAATGCGAGATCTTCTTATATAGGTGCTTCACGTAAAATAGAGCATATTACGATGAATCTCATTATACGGTATTTTAAACACCTAATGCGATTCAATCAATTAGTTTACTTAATGTAATTAATGATAAAAGCATGGGAAATAAAAGAATTACGAACTAATTGTGCACAAGATCGGCATATCCTTACTGAATAGTGACAATTAGTTGGTGGTTGTGAAAATCTAGAAAACTCTAAGAGAGTTTATCTCCGAGTCGATGCAGAAGGACTGATATTATGATCACCGGACTTATGGAAGGAATTTAATATTAGAAGAACAAGGAATATTACCGGTCGTTAATGGTAGTCATTGTCAGGCTCGTAAAAGTACACTGGGTCGTGCTTATGAGCCTCTTTTGGTGGTTCAAATAGCACTTCAATTTTCGCCTCATCCACCTCATCCCAACGCAATAGAACAGTTATAGCTATTAATATAAAGAAACAAAAAACAAGCATAAACCAAGACATAGACAAACACCTTATATCAGTAAACCAACATGGAGACGGTCTCTGACCGATCCCCACCGTTTCTATTTTTATGGTTTTTTCTCTTATTAAAGAAAATTCCACATTCTGTTTTCACCAACTCCCCTGCCTGAACTCTACCTACCATTGACAAACAGTCCTTTGCAGCATTTCTATATTTCTCAAAATCCACAAAAGATGGGACTCTCATCGGAAATACACTTATAACCTCATTGTTGCTTATAGCCGCCCATGCCCCGCCACAAACACAATCGATCGACCCTTCCTCAGATATAGTTCTGTCTTCATCATTTAAGAAAAAGGTATTCGCACCTATCTTATATAGCGCACCGGTACAAACCGCACCTACGAGAGACAAACAGTCTAAAACAGTTTTACTATACTCTTCAAAATCCACAGTCGCAGACGCCTTCATAGAGACAACAGCGATAACCTTTTTGTTATTCGTCACCGCCCAGGCTCTCGAAATCATTTCTTTGGATTTCATTACTTCTACCTTAATACACCTTGGATAATAACTTAATGATTGAAATCTATACTTTCTATAAATTAGCACATTTTCTAAAGTTTATTCCAGCAAAGCGCTACTCTCTTAGAACCCAATAAAACCAATAAATTGGATAGGCGTAGGGCTCTTTTTACGATGTGCACTTCTTGGGGGAGAGCCCAAATAATTTGAGGTCATTCTTTGAATTTTGGCAAATTTGGAAATACACTATTTAAAGTAAGTGCACTTATACTAAATAATGCACAAAGCAAATAAGGAGCAAACTTTTGCATAACTGCCCCACCTCACATATCGCAACACTACTCTCGCTTAATGAAATACCGCTATCCATCAAAATTGGTACGCGACACAATTTTTATGAAGCTTCTATAAAAGAGCCTTTAGCGGACCCTTCTCTTAGTAACAGAGAAACAGATTATTCTAAGCTTTCATTTATGCAGTTTGCGAGGAACGTTGCCACGTTTCACGACATGCTTATGAAAATATTTAGAGATATGGGTGATTTATCTAAATTAAGTGACTCTGATATTGAATTTTTAGGCAGAAACAATTATTTAGCCCTTAAATTACATCATAGCTACCTAATGGAGCTTTCAGCTAACCCTAAATATCTTGTAGATCGAACTTATACCCTAGAATCTATACGTAGGGCACTTGATAATGCAGAGCAAACAACTGCTATCTGCGAACAGACTATAGATGAAGGCGCTCAGCTGAAAAACGACATTTCGTCTTACCCTTACAGTTTATTAGCTCACATGTTCGCTTCGGCAATAAACGAATTCGATCTACCTATCTACTCATGCATGTTCATACCTTTTGAACAGGATAGTAAAGAACGAGCATATAACGCTGTCCATTTAACAACTCGTCCAAACGGCTTCCCAACGCCTTTATGCAATGGTTTTTCCAATAGAGCCAAGCCCTACGAGAAAATACAAAATGATTCGAATGTTTGGATACATGGTGGCAAAAAGAACACCTCATCAACTGTATGTGAAGAGTGTCTACGACATGGTTTATTGCTAGCGGAAAACATGGCCTTCTAAACCATAATAATCGTATGCATTTAAGACCTGCACGAACCCAATATAACAGATTATTTGCATCTTCCTTAAATGGCTTAATGGATATAATATAATTATTGTATTAAGCCTCATTAAGGAATTTAATTATGGATCATTTTTATACCTCTTCAAACCTAAGTTTAACTGAAGTCTATGCCAACGGCCTTTCTGCACTCATTCACGAAGACAAAATCGTTGTCGCCAATCAAGCAACAGCGACCCATTCCCATCCACTTATCAGAATTACAGAAAACCAGCACAGTTCCGCACCAAAATTTGAAATGGTAGGCGATGTAGCCTATGAACTAAACGAACGGGAAAATACACTGTCTATGCAAAATAAAGCGGCCCTGTACAGCGGTCGTATCAGGTCTTTAGATGATCCTCATATAGCTCAGCAATTTGCTACTGAACAAACCATTCTTGTTCAAGCAACCAACGCTGCTATTGTAGAAATGGTGTCGGGGAATAAAGATTACGATTCTTCATTTGTCATCAACAAAATGTTAGCTTCCCTGCAAGGGCGTCAGAACTTACTTGAAAGCTCACTTAGCGATTTTAACAACAAAGACCTTAATTCAATTACAAAGTCTGCTAGGACAGGTCTTGATTTGATTCAAAGCGGTGAATTCCTCGAAAAAGCATCACAATATGGCATCGGGCTAATTTCAAAAAAACTAGAGCAGTCAATACAGCAAAGCAATACTCAACTGGCAGCAGAAACTTTTTTACATGGAATCAATAATAATTACTTTCTATCAGAGCAAACGGTTCACCCCAGTATGCTTACTGGTAAAATGGCACTTAGCTCGTTAATCCCTACGAGTGATTCTCTAAATTTAACCAATGACCAGGCGAATGCTATTTTAGAGGGGTTGGCACAAAAAATTGAAAACGTACAAACTTCAGCTTTAAAATCAGTCGATTTGTTTAATAATGACCTAGACCAAAGTGCAATCGAACAATCTATTGCACACCCTAGCTTAGTCAGAGCGGCCAGCAAGATCAGCCCAATGATCGCAGAGCATTTCTTTGCTGCTATTAATCAAAGCCCTAACCTTCTAAGAGAAAGCTTCGGATTAGAGGATTACCCTTCTAAGTTAGCCAAACATGTTGAAAATTTTATCGGCGTTTATTCTCAAAACCCAAATTTAGATGCAGACTCCATCAGTGAGCTTTCAGCTCTGACAGCAAAAATAGTAAATACCAACCAAAACTCGCCTTTAAAGAGTTCTGTTTCCTCTTTACTCAATCGCCTTAATGTTGACGATCGTCTTGTAGAACAGAGTACTGGCCTAAAACAAATTGACCCACTATCTGCAAAAGAGACATTGCTAAATTCTGATTTAGCTGTAGAGAACGTGCTTGATGCCATCAACAATCCTAATGTTACACAATCTGACTTAATTGATTATTTAGAATCAAATAACCTTGATAATCTTACGTCTGACGTAAAACATGCTTTAGCTAGACGTCTAGACAGCAAAGGCCATGTTGCAGAGCTATTTAATAGTATGACTGGTTTTGAGTTAGTTGATTTCGCTAGCAATCACTTATTCCACTCGTCCAGCAGTGATGACATTAAACAAAAATTAGCACTACTTAGTCATGTGTCAAAAAATAAAATTGATTTTTATGAAGCTAATAAAGGCTCTATGGATCTACATGAGCAATCAGCCTATGAGCCTTATATAGATTTTGGAGACATAACCCATGAATTACGGAAAAGCACTGATCCCCTATTATCTGAGGCGCATGACCTTTTAGCGACAGGTATTGAACAGCTAAAGCAGCAATATTTAGAGCATCGCACAAACGTGATAGATGACCTGATTGAGAATGGTCAAGTTGATCAGGCTTTAACGTATATTGCCTCTGAATACCCTCATGAGCGCCCTGAACCTATTTCAAGAAACACCTCTGTCAATGCTCTTCACTATTTTTTGAACGGTGGTGAAGGAAGACATGACTTATCTATGAAGTCCGACAATGCCACTAAGCTTATTGCCGCTTTGGCAGAGATAAATTCAAATGATGTTAATTTAGATTTATCGCCAGGTTTAGTCGAGCGCTTAGGTTCTAATTTACCTTTAGAGAAAAGTGAAGAGCTATTACTTAAATTACACAATCGCGCAAGTGACGTATTAAGAGAGATTCGCTTTGATTTCCACGCCGATGATCCTGAAAGACCAGGTGCAGACCTTGAATACGTGAGTGATACTAATCTGTCCCAGCTTCGTGCCTATTCCGCTATAGCTAGAGACATAGCAAACAACAAAGAAGCTAGCACCATATCAATAAGCACAATACTGTCTAATTTGGATACGATGCAAGATAGAGCATTTTCAAAACGATCAAGCACCGATGTATCAAGCTCTATTGAAAACCTACATAAAGCACTTAATTTAGCGAAAGACCATCCTGCATCATATTTAAATGCAATTCGTCTGGCGTCTAATGAGTTAGGTAAAATTAAAGACGGTCAGATCCCGTTACCGGCTTTAGAATTTGTAAAACAAAACATAGATCGCAATATACAACCAAATGAATTCATTCCTACTAATTTATTACAGAAATTGTCTCCCGATGATTTAACTAATCCTGTACATCTTGCAGGTGTTCTAACTTCGGACACGTATTCACCAACTTCAGCAAAATTTACTTCCCTAGAAGATGCCATTCCTAAAGGCTATTCGCTGGATATCCCTTTGGAAAATCAAGTCATTGATATTTTGCAAGATCCAGACGCAAGCTCTGAATTAAAAAAAGTCATTTACGAAAACTCAAGATCCCAGCTTTTAAATACGGACAAATTTACATCATTTTCTCTTGTCAACGCAGCTATTATGAATGCCACTATGGCGGATACACCCTTATTGAACCAGCTTTTAAAAGACCACTTATCAACGGCCAAACAGAAAGATGTTTTTGTTGATTTTGCTGACGAGGTTCTTTCAGACGCACGAATCCCTATAGATCAAGCCATCAAACTAGCTACTTTCACAGAAGCTGTATTACCTAATAAAAATGACACAGTCACAGAGATTATGAATACAGTTAGAGATCATAATAAAATTGATAAATTGAATCCGACGGCAGAACATACGCTTGAGCTTTCAAGACAGCATGGCAAGATCGCATCTGAAATGCCTATGATGAATCAAATTAAAACTCAAAGGTGATTGTCTAGCTCTCGCCAGAACGATAAAAAGGCCGCTATATGCGGCCTTTTTCTGAGTAGAATAAATTAAAGAATTTACTTCTATGATGGTGAATAAAACGGTCCCAATACTTTGCTGGTACCTTATCCCAGTATTCGGCGGGATTACTAACTAGATGCCAGTAGTCTTTTATTACTATCGCTCCATGGTCACCGTATATTCCTGCCAAGTGCTCTTTGGTATCCCAAGGAGGAGTTGTCACGATCATCATTGGATCTGTCATCAACCAATAGCTCACCGGCTTCATAGGCGCAAAGAAATCGGACTCATATTTAAAAATTACGATTACTAAGAGCAATGGAAATACAATGGCACGAAATATTCTTTTATGCGCCTCCATTGAATCATTGATAGACACATAGCCTTGAGCTACTGGGATAGCAGTTTTCATGTATTCCGATGCATTATGTGATTCGGCTTCTCTTTGAGCTTCTTTCTGAGCATTCGCTTGGTAATTAGCAAGCATAGCTGCTTCTTGTGGTGACATATTATCCGGATTCATTAAAGATTTTCCTAAAAAATTAGTACTGCAAGGAGAATGATTGGAAGCGGCACATACATAACTAACGTCAAAGGGAAGAAGAGGTAGCGTTTATTATTCACGGGCGACTTACTTCCACACAGCAGCATTACCAACCAACTAAAAACGTATGCGTAAATATAAAAACACCCAGCTACTGAGTAATACAGCAAGGTGAAAGGCCAAAATATTAGCTGGCCAATCCTTAATAGAAGTAACAGCGCATAGCGCCTAATTGTCAGATATCGTAGAAAACTGCCTTTCGGATCATTTAAAATCGTTGTTTCCTTCATACTTTCTTCCTTCATCAAACCTAATCCCTTAATGTAAATTACGTCTTAGAACTACAGTTCCTGAAATGGTTCGTGTATGGAACGTGTATCCCTTTGGAGCACTACCAGTTGGCTTCTTTACCAAGTAGTCTAAGTCTCCCTCTTTAAACGGACTGCGATCACTGTAATAAAGCATGTATTGAGGGTCTTTGCAGCCCTGAACGTTTCGATCGCTCACTCTTACCAACACTGTTCCACCTGTCGGTAAAAGCGCTGCTATACGATAATCCGGATTTCCTATCAGTTCTGGGTCTACAAAATATCTGCCCTTTCCTCTCCCAAAAACCTTACGAAAGGCTTTTTGATTGGATTTACGGTAATGAGATGTTGTTCGCTCAAATACGTCTTTTCTTAAGTACATAGGGCCTCCCCTAGGGCTTATTCAATGTATTAATTTTAATTTAGATAGAAGATAAACTCCAGTAATGGAAAAACTTACGTCTAAACACTTAGACCCATTACTGCTAATATTCTTAAAGACACTCTTATATGGATTACTAATGTTCTTCGATACCCAACATGCCCCGTCCCTAACGACAGGAATTAAAAGCCTTGATACTTTAATTGGCATTCGCGGCATTCAGCGTGGTTCTTGTTTATCTCTTCATGTTGAATCTGACTCACTTGGGTCAACTTTGCTTACGGAAATATTATCCACCAGCCTTTCCAAAGCCTGTAACACACTTGTTATAACCGATACGGAGTTTACCGAAATAACTCAAAATTTAGAGCTACATGGCCTCCCAGTGTCGAAAGGGAATTTTATGCTCATGAAGCCTAGCGTCGATTTACTTGATCAGATAGAAGCGCTGCAAATATTAAGCTGGCCTAATCTTGTCATAAGTTTTTTCTGTAACAATCTCACAAATGGAATCAAATCTATTTGCGAAGCATGTAACCTTATTGGAATAGAGATGACAAAAAAAGGTGAAAGCTCAGATTACGCCTTTGAGGAATTAGTCCCTGCTGTCGATAGCAACGGACACACATTCGGTACCCCTTTCCGGATTGAGTTTTTAAATGAGCCATCAAACATGACGCAAAGCTTTGCACTCAGCACCGGACGGATACATAGTATTTATGACCTCTTTAGCGCCTCAGTAGTCGCAGGTATATTATCATTTAATAGCGACGGGCAAATCGTGGCAAAGACTGGCAAGAAGTTTGCGGACTCACTAGATGAGGCTATCTATAAGATTAGCCCTATTCACGTACAAGCCCGACTTAATGATGCTATTTATAGACAACTTGCAAGCTAGTAGCCCCCCCACTGGCAAACGGGGGACATACAGGAGCAATTTTAGTATCGTTACGATCGATGGCAATTAGATCGTAACGGCATAGACACCGCCTTTTCTGACATATTCACATTATATTTTTTTAATAATTGTGTGAATTTTGGAATACCAATTTTATCAGCTATCTCTTTCGGACTAACAAAATATCGTTCCGCGCCGGACACTGGAGCGTTTGGCATTAACCATGAGTGGGTATGCGCTTCACCGGTAGTGTTATTGTAAACAACGAAGACTTTAAAATATGCGCTAGGCGTTCTGACCCCGTGCGAAGCTAGAAAGATATCATCTAATGGATTATTCCCCCATATAGGACCGGCCAACACATAATAGCTTAGTTTATTACTTACAAAAGCCGGATTGTCTCGCTCACATTCAGTATAAACCTCTGTTTCTCTCCAGGCGCCGTGAGCGTTCAAATATCCGTTTTGAGGGGTCATATTAACCATATAGAAAGAATCATGCATCGCCTGTTTATTAAAATCAAACAGCCCTGCGCGTAATTCGTGACCACGATGATAAGATTCACCGTTATAAGTCCCTTTATAAGTGCTGGTTGACTTGCTACGACACTCAGGAGGGACTTTATCGGATAAATGAAAGCTTCGTTCACGTGGCACATTACCGGTATCAACGTGAACTTTTGTCCAAAGCAAACTCGCACTACGATCAGAACAATCTAGCATGAGAGAGTAATACGGCAAATCGATTTCCATGAAGCCATCACGATCATTAATATTCCGTAAGGAGGTTGTTTGTGAAGATGAAGCGTTAGCGTTGCTGTGGTCACTTGTATTTGATTGTTGCGTACCCGTCTTAGAAAGTGCAGAAAACCATCCGCGAATTAAATGAGTAACACTTTTTGAAGGAATTAGCTCAGTTAGCTGCCCTTCAGCTTTATGAGTAAGATCACTTGCAACGGCTCTTATCGCCCCAGAATTAACATTACCAAACTCTCCAATGTCGTTTATTTTTACATATTGGTAACCGTACAAGACAGCTCCTCCAAACAGTGCACCAACGACAAACACTTTAAATTTTCCAGCCATAATTGCTCTAATATATTCCCATGTTATTCAAATCATATTCAGGGCTAGAAGGATAAGCTGACATATTTAATGGTGCAAGAAACGCAGAACTTTTTACATAACCACAGGCACAAACAAGGTCCATCAGACTGTCGTCTTTAACTGTCGTAAATCTAATAGAACAAAGGGCATGTGCCAATCTCGATGACATCGATTTCACTCATAATACAAGGACTTTAATTAGCCGAGGAATCAAGGGGATTCATCATGCCATCTACTAACATTAAGACAATTTCTATAGAAAACCTTAAATATCAAAGAGAAGATTTTGAGTTCTATCCAACCTCACCATCGATGATTGAATGTGTTAAGAAGGATATGGAAGCCTTATTCGCATCCCCTTACTTTCCAGACGAAAATGCTGCTGAACACCTAAGTGTTTTGGATTGTGGCGCGGGGGATGGCAACGTATTAAGCCAACTTACCAAAGGCAAAAAATACGCTATTGAGTTGAGTCGAGCACTCATAGATCAAATGAACGATGACATTTTCATCGTCGGCACAAACTTCCTTAATGAGCCTCTTTTCAACAAAACAGCTAACGTAACTTTTTCAAATCCTCCTTACTCTCAATTCAAAGAATGGATGACAAAGATCATCAATGAATCAACTTCTCAAGTGCTTTATTTTGTCGTGCCAAAAAGATGGTACAAAAACAAAAAAATCTTAGAAGCGCTGAAGATTCGAGGCTGTAGAAATTCGCGTCTAAAGCAAATAAAAAGACAAAGACGCAACGAAGAACCAAAAGAAACAGATAAGAGCGTTAAGGTCATTGGGTCATTCTCTTTTGATAACGCCGAGGCATTCAGACGAGCAAGAGTTGAGGTTGATGTAGTTAGAATCATCTTAGATCACTCATCAGTATTGAAAGCTGACGCAAGAGGTGGCACCAGCACCACAGACCCGCTTAATCAAGCCGTTTCCGATCTTATCGCAAGCGTTACAACAAGCAGCGAAAACGTAGGTGACTCGATCGATCAAAGCGACGAAACCAATAACACACCGCAAATTGAAGCTAACCCAATTGTTAATCTGACAAAGAGCTATAACGTAGAAAAACAAAAGATCTTAGACCTATGCAAATCGCTAGCGGCTATCAATATCAACTTGCTCGAATCAGTTGGCGTAAACAAAAAAACGGTGATTGACTCAATATCGACCAAGATACAAGAACTACCGCCTTTTTTCTGGAAACAGCTATTCGACTTTTACGAGCCTATTAATCAACGGCTATGCAGCTCGAAGCGAGAGAACATTAGAGAAACCGTTATAAATAACGCAAATATAGAGTTTACCGAGTCAAATATTTACGCCGTTACCTCTTGGGTGATTAAGAATGCGAGTCGCTTCATTGATGAGCAAATTTGTGAAATGTTCGACAAAATCGCCGATCCCGACAACATTATCCTTTATAAATCCAATAAAAAGGTTTTTCAGGAAAAAGGGTGGAAGGTTAAGCACATGAACATCCACTACTTAAAAAGTATATGGCGCGAAGAATACGGAAAAAAGATTGGCCTTGATCGTCGCATTGTTATTGATGGTGTGGGCGGAGGCTTCTCACACTCTAATTATCACGAGGGAATACAAGGGAACGGCCTAAACTATGCCACCGCTAATTTGTTGGGCGACTTCATACGCCTTGCAAACAACCTTGGTTTCAATACCACAGATTGCAAGAGCGTAACAAACCAAGAGCCTTGGGAGGCTGGCAAAGCTAAGGAAATCACCTTTTTAGACAGTAGCGGTAAAGAGCAAACGCTGTACAAGGCTCGCGTTTATAATAAAGGCTCTGTTCACATACATTTTCATCCAGAGTTTGTCGTAGCGCTGAACGTTGAAATAGGACGTTTAAAAGGCTGGTTAAACAGTGAAGACGAAGCAGCGGAAGAGCTTCAAATTAAACCGGAGCAAGCCGCTAAGTACTTTGGAATTTGCGATCGTGTAGGAAAGATAGGACTAAGAGGAGACGTTAAAAACATGATTACCAAACAAGACCCAGAAAAGCCTACGACTCAGCACAATGTACAACTCGCGATAGCAATCTAACCCTCTCCGACCACCAGCATCCTAACTCTCTGCGACCACCAGCATCTAAAGTGCTGGTGGTTTTTCTTTTTCCCTACCCTTAAACCTGTCGGCTTTTAAAAAATACGTTTATTCACTCTTAATCATTAGCGACTCAAGGAGAGTTATTATGGAAATTTCAATTTCCATAATTTTAGCCGCCCCCTCTCTTAAGGCAAGCCTTTAACCGATGTTTGGGTTGATAGTATCAGAGCTCGAAGAAGATCAAAGAGAGCAACACAACCCGCATAATACAAGGACTTTATTTAACCGAGGTACATACGATGTCTAATCAACTTAATGCCAATGAACTAGACGTGGATCTGTTCGAGCACATAGACACCCTTCCTGAAACCGTCCGAGAAATCGTTCTAGCCTATAGCGGCGAAGATGAAGGCATTGGGTACCAAGAGTGCCAAGAGCTTGAACAAGCGCTTAAACCGCTCGGCTATACCTTTGATTGGGGGCTAGATGGCACCCCTTCTGATCTAAGAAAAATCAACGAAGTCAATAATGAAGGTAGCCATATTAATCTTTCTGGTCCGTGCGAAAAAAACTCATCTCGCCCTCGTTATTCTTTGCTTGAAATCTCTTTTACGACGGGCGATCGTTTTAATAATGACAGTGAGAAGTTAAAAACTAAAGTTTATGATTTAACTCAATTCAGTACGGACGAGGCATTAAAAGAAACGGTAGAAAACGAGGTGCAACGTCTGGCGAAATTGCACAACACTTACATCACTTATTCGATAGAAAGCCTTTCTGATTTCGACGGCTATTTTACAGGTGGCATCAACTGGCTAACCAAGTCCTATAAGCTTTTTACGCTTGCTAAAACAGGACCAGATAAACCAACAGACATCGAGCTAGGCGATCATATATATTGTACACGAACAACTGACCAGACTGAATTTGCCGGCGTCGTTATTGGCTTCTCTGACGAGGGAGTTCATTACTCCACAGACTATGAGTGGCATTCAAAAGCAATACCAGAATGCCGCGTAAACTATATAGGACAGGCAACCGAGCAATTACGTTCTAATTACGCCGTTACTGCTCATGAACTTGGTGACTTAATTATCAACAAGGCCGTCAAATCCTTTGGGATTAAATCAGTTCGAAAATTCCTATTTACGGCATATAGCTCTTTTTGTTTTGATGACCATAGCGATACCGTCAGCATATGCACTCATATTCATCCTGACACAGCTAATAACATTGTCTATGATATTCTAGGCAATGAGGAATTTTTTGCCATTGAGAATCGATTTACTGATAGCACACTATCAAAATCAGAACGGTATGAGGTGACATATAACCGCTTGCTGTCACTTGGTTTTTTGCAAAAAACGGCGTAATTATCCTCCATTAAGCGTCTCACGGGGCGCTTTGGAACTCATGAAAATAATTTCATCACAGATGAGCAAATATCGAGCAGGAAAATAGTTTATGGATTTTATGAATTTAGAGGTTCCCGTAATTGTCGCCATACACGACCTACTAGCAATCAATGGCGCAAAGACCGTTCACGAGGCGTTCGGGTGCAATGCACCTGCATTACAGCCTGACGAAAGCCAAGCAGAGCAAAATGAAGAGCTTGAATGGAAATTCTCAAAAAAAAATTATCTCCGCACGGTTGCTGGCGATAATAATCTTTTCATAGAACTTAATGCGCCGAATAAACAACTCAGTATGGAACTTCGCGACTACGCTATGATCGCCTTCACTCGCAAATATGGCGAAAAAGAGTGTCGTTATTTTGATCATAATCTACATGTCAGCGACTCTCGTTTCTGCGAATTCTCCGCCGAAAAAATAGCTGCATACTTTTTGTCTGTATTTAAGTTGAAACGATCTGTTGAGCCTAATTCTGAATTTTTACAAGAGATGCCTTAGAAGACAGCCAACGACCTAAATAAGAGCATTAACGCCCTTCTTTCTGGGGCGCGGCTTCGTTGCTACCGCTTAACAACAGACGTTACCATTAGCGCCAATACTGGCGCTTTTTTTGACCTTCATTTTTCAACAGAGGATATGCAAGGCGAAGCCTTTAACCGGTGTTAGGGCTTATAGGAAGGCAGTTCGTATAACCATAAGTGAGGGTAAGTAAGATACATAATGGCACCATCTTAACCGCTTATGGAATTCGCACCATGTCTAATTCACCGCTGTTTAAAAGCATTAACTTTACCGGTTCAATCACTGAATCGCGCTTAACCAACTTCGATAGCGTACTTTATTCATTAAACAAAAAGCTTGCCGCTCGCAATCTAGCGCCGCTAGCCGTTTCGAAGAGTTCAGAAGGCTTGTTTTGCTGGTTTAAGCAAGGCAACGCAATCAATGTCAAAAAGGCAGACAAATGCACTCAGGAGGAATTTGACGCTGCCCTCCTAATAGAGCCGAAATACACCATTTCTATCTCTGGCACCCTGCCAGCGTTTAAAGGCTTCGAATACATTGGCAGAACCAATTTTACTGACCATTCCACCCCACTTTTTTATGGCATGCCTGGTGTCGATTCCTCCACGTTTGGCTTTGATCTTTCTGAAAACTGCTGCGATCACTGCCACACCCACCGCGATCGTCATGAACTCATCATTGTCCGCAACGAGCAAGGCGAGATGCTACGCGTAGGTACTTCATGCATGGATGACTATCTTGGCGACGCAGGCGCGGAAAAGCTATTTAACGACCTATATCTTCTTGTTTCAGACTTCGATAGTGACCCTGAAGACGATCAATTCTCCGGTAGCAGCGTTCCGGCTTATGTTGACCTTAAGCGCTTCTTAACGCTGACTTTCGCATTCTGTGCAGTCAATGGTTACGTCTCGAAATCAAAAGCGACAGATGAAGGTCAAGTGGCAACATCAAACATTTTGAGTGGTATTTATTTTTCCACCAGCAGCGATTTGCTTCTATTTTTGGAACGTGGCCGAGCGTTTTCCGAGCAAATTGACGACACCATCGCACATTTTAAGGAAGTGGAACCAACGAACGACTACCTTACTGTTATGAAGGCTATTGCCACCGATGGCTTCGCCACAGTGAAGGAACTCGGGTATGCCGCGTCCATGTACAGCTTTTACCAGCGCGACCAAGAGAAAACCCCAAGACTTAACGAACACCGCACCGAACCCATTGGCCAGCGCGTGAAAGGCGTTATTCTGAAAAACGTCTACCAAACCACCAATCATCACCCTATTTTCGGTATAAATTTTTATACCCTCGCTATTGATGAAGAAGGCCGCACGATCACCTTTCACAGCTCCAAACCTCTAGGCACCACAGCACCTTATCTAGCAGACTTTACAATAAAGGACTACAAAACAGACGACGCTAAGGGTGAGCATAAAACCGTGGTAACACGCGTTTCACATACCCGCGCCAAAGGCATTAGCGACTTTGAAAATATATCTCAAGATATGACTCTATATTATGCGACCGCTGCACAGCTAGATGTTGATTTGACAGGGTTCGAGGAGCTTATCGTTGCAAAGCAATTTGCTAAGTTGCTCATGGACATCCCTTTCTATGCAGACATTCTAGATTACTACTACAACAAGAAAACAAAGCAAGCGGTGTATTTTCAACACTGTGATTCAACTCTAGCGCCGGTTGAAATGCAAAGCGCCTACATCATGGAGTTATCGACGCCAGAAGCGTTAAAGCTGCATAAAGCGATCGTTAAGGCTGCTAAATTAATCGACATCAGCTTTCAAACTGAGCAAGCGCACGTCACCCGTCCTTAGCGGCCGCTGCAGAGTGCTGGCCAGACAAACACCAGGGGAAACCAAAAGCGCCAATACTGGCGCTTTTTTGGCTTTCTTTTTTTTAATGACTCTCAAGGCAAGCCTTTAACCAATGTTCTGGTTGATAGTATCAGAGCTCGTATAAGATCAAAGAAGAAAGACAACCCGCATAATACAAGGACTTTAAACCAACCGAGAAACAACCTCATGGGCAAAAAAATTACAACCAACGAATTAAGTGAGATCGTTACAGCTCTTTTAATACACCCTGAGTTACTAGGGCAATTTGACCAGCTGAAACATCAAAAAAGCTTCATGTTAGAAATTGCAGAAACCGTTTCTCGACACTGTGGCGGTAGTATCGGGGGCATTAGTGATGAAGACGGTGAAAGCTTGATGGTAAGCGTTGATCCCAACGAGGGTATTGAGTCTCTTAACCGAAATGTTTGGTGCTTGCATGACCGTGATGGCTGGAGCGAAGAAGATTGCAGCGAATTGACTGATGTGGAAGCTGGCGAGGTTTTGTCCGAAAAGCAGGTTCAGCTTGTACGACAACGAATTCAGCACTCATTAATTAAGCTGTCCGACGAGGTTGATTTTGACTTTAATCCAGACTATGCCATGACAATACAGTTTGACATTAAATCTGGGAGCGCAACACAAACGATTTTACCGCTAGATTCATCGCTCAGCGCTGAAGATATAGCATTGGGGCTTTCCACTGGCCAATACGTAACGACACAAAACAATTGTAGCTATGAGCGAAGTTATATAATTGAAAATGCCACTGATGAGCGGATAGCTATAATCCTTCAGCATGACATTATAGAGGCTGAGTATTCTGATTTTAAAGACTTTGATACGCAAACAGGGAGCGTTAAACGATGAAAATTACACTAGCTAGTTATTTTGGCTTTTAGGGTCAAAAAACTCGGACGAAGCACTCTGATACAAGGGTGCTTTTTTGATCCTTATTCTCTATTATATTAAATAATTCAATTGCTTAGTGGCTCAAATGAAAGTGCATAACATCGTTAAACTCCTTGCCGTGGCTAAAGAATACGGCATAAGCACCATCAACCAGCTTGAAATTTTTTTAGTCGTTGCGAACACAAGCGCCCCTTCTCTCTCGCTTCTAGACTTAGCAAACACAGATGACCCAAGAACGGCTAGCTACAGAAAAGCACTAGGAATATTTACTAAGCTTTCCACCGGTAGCCAATATCGGAACAGAGATGGCTTAAACCTTCTTACTTATGCTGAATGCGGTCTTAATAGACGAATTTGGTTAACACGAAGAGGCGAAGATCTTCGAGCTAAACTTGAAAATATTTTCACGCAGAGCTAACCGATAAGAACACCAAAACCCATCTTTAAGCACCCTTTCGGGTGTTTTTTTTTGAGTTTTTTTCTGTTTAAAATACTTAAGGACTTCCGAAGGCGATACGCCTTTAACCGTATTATGGTTAATAGGTGATGAGTACACATGGGGCCACCAGCTAAAGATTATGTGTGAAAATGGATGCAACATTTAATAAACATGCTAACAAGGATTACATCATGAAGCATACATTTAAAGTCTCTGCTGAAGGCATTAAGCGCACACCAGGCGACACGTTTTCATCTAGCACCACTCGCTTTAGTGAAATTATCACAACGCCCAACGTGCTGGCGCCACTCGGAAACATAAATTTGGCTGGTGGCCTATTACAATATCCCTGACCGAGTTTTTTCAATTCATCCCTCGCCAGTAGTCAATTGAATGCCCCCCTAGAAGGGGCTATTCTCGGCTCGATAGCATGAAAATATTTTCTGTCTTCTACATTTCAAGACTGAAGTTATCAACTACGAACAATAAGGAATTTGAACATGTCCGATATGTCCACTCATGAAACCAAAGCAATTAAGGCATTTAAGAGCTTCATTAGTCGCACCGCGTCTATTGACCTTGATTTTAGAGTCCATGGTTATTTGAGCAATAATCATGGCGGTTACCCTCAATACAGCTATGACATTGCTAAAAAAGTTGTCGATGGCATGTTTGAGTTTTTCACTCTGCACAACGTAGATTTTAAAGACCGATACAATAGTGATATGTGTATCGACGAGCTCAGAACCACCCCACTCAAAACCTTTTTAGTGTGTAAATTAACGGCTGAAATCACTGAAGAGGTGATCGATGCCGTGGCTACCGGTTCCCCTGAAAGCAAAATGGTCATTACTTCGGTAGAGATTCTAGATATAGATAGTGGCGGGGATGAAACCAGCGCGACTGATGTAAGTGTTGATGTTGTTGCTACTGATGTTGCAGACGAAACACAGACATTTACTGTGCAATTGACCGATGGCGATTACCGTAGCGACCTTGGATGTTGGATAACGACGGTGGATAGTGGTGGCGATATCGATTGCGATGACTATCCATTCTTCGACATGAGTGTAATTATTAAAGCCGCTGAAAACGCCATAACCGAAAGGTTTACCCTCACTTACATTAAAGATGGGATTTATCTTCAAAAGGATCTTGAGACGAATGAGTGTGAGCTTCTAGAAGAAAACCATAACTTCATTAACCCTGACCAATCTAGCTATCAGAATAAGTGGGACAAGTTACTGGGCACGTTTGACACCGAAGACGAAGCCCTAGAATTCATCAAAACGCTTTAATAGTGAAGAGGGTTCCATTGCACTGCCAAAGCACTAAAACCAAACCAGAAGATCGATAATAGCCATAACTAAGGGGTGAAGAACTTGGAGCCAACACTTGAAAATATTTGCACTTAGAACTAACAGACAAGAACAGAAGATACTGTTTTTCATAACATTGATGCATTTAATGCAATAACAATTAACAGGCCACCTTGAAATCGGGAGGGGAATATGTCTAAAGAAGGAACACCAACTATTTCAATGATCGAAAGACAAGAAATGCAGATGGCATATAGACTGGCTGTCAAAAAAAATAAAAAACTAACACTAAAATTGTTGTCGGATTTGCATAAAAAACCAAAACATATCATTGAAAAATGGGTTTATACAGCTGATAGATATCCAAATTTTCAAGCATGTTTTGAACTTGAAAGATTTATTAGAGCGTTGCGAGGGGAGCTGCCAATTGAATTATCTAGAATAATTAATCGCTCTAAAATTCGCGTTAATGAAACCATAAAAACCATAGAAAAAAATCCTCTCTCTGAGTTTAAAATAACAGGAAATAGAATACAAAAAGGGAAAAAGGCCTCAACCATTCTAATTTATAACTCTCAGAAAGTTTCTATCACTGAGATCGCGGAAAGCAAGAAAATGAAAGTAGGCACACTGTATTCAAGATTAAGAAAGAATAATCTACTTTATGACAGTGCCGATGTAACTGAGATTGTTGATAATTATAAAGTGAAGCTGGGCAGACCGCGCAAAGCACTTTCTTTAAAAAAGGAACACGACCATCATGAACATAAAATTTAACGTTGCCTGTTATAACGCGAACGGTGAAGCCGACTTTTTCCCCTGTGATGTTACGGTCACTCAAGAGCAATTCGAAGATGGCCAGCACATTAACATGGCGGAAGCGTTAGCCGCTGCAGAGGGCTACGAAGCCCCTTACGTATGCTTTCTTGAGAGCGATTTCCAAAACATCGCCAGCGTTGTCAATGATCTTGACTGCCCAATCCCTTTCACTCTAAAAGAGAAAGCGCCTGATGCCTTTGGTGAAATTAAAGGGGAAATGTCCATTTCTTCGGACGGCGTAAGCATCAAACTCAATGGCTACTCCGATTATACCTCTCAAGATAACGGCGGCATTTTAACCTACCTGGAGCTTTGGGATGGAGAAGTGTTCTCTCGCGTATACAGCGACATCAACATCGAAGATCCAACGCACTCAATCAGATTTGAGAATGCCAAGAACTCAAACCGGATCGATTAATCAACGCAAGTTACCTGCCCAGAGAAAACACCCTAGTTTGAGGGTGTTTTTTTTGCCTAGAATTTATGCCACAAAGCACAATTCAGGCTCAAGCACTACGGCTTTAACACGGTGGGGTTGTTGTAATAGAAAGAGAGCAAATCTAGCCCAAGACACTTACTAGGATGAGAGATAATAGCCTTGTTAATTAAGCACTCTCGTTGATTGCTTTACATTATTGGAGGTTATTATGACTATGAAAAAACACCTCCTTTCTCGACTTGAAACCGCCCAAGTTGCAAAACTTAAGGCTGAAACTGAACTGACAAAGGAGCAAACAAAACAAGTAAAATTCGCAACCCGTAAAGCCAAGTTGGAATTTTTGTTGCGCTGGACTATGATGGCTCTAGTCCTCGGAGGCGTTGTTAAACTAGATGTTTTGAAAGGAGTCGCCGCATGGCTAACTGGATAGAAACACGTATTGAGAGACAGCTTAACGAGCATTTTGGATTAACTCTAATCGTTCTTTTAACTGTCGCTTTTACTGTCGGATATTCAATTTTCTAAAAAGTTCGCCTCAGTGCGAGCTTTTTTGCCTACGCAAATGGGCTAACCACAAATACACGATTAGATAGGTGTGCAAATGAGACCACAATACCACCTCGCAGCGGCGGGAAAAATGTACCCGAATGCTTGGAGACAGGTAAATATTTTCAGGAAAAGCAAAGGCAAGGACTTACCAGATTGGCCTAGCTGGTGTTTCTTACCGATGGCGGCAACCTATTCCATCGTATCGGAAGGCGGGGCAATGGCACCGGAAAGACTAGGCGATGTGGCTAAACTGGCGGCACTGATAGCGTGGCGTTATACGCAAGGGATATACAAATTCGAACCCTCAGTCTACGAGAGCATCAGCACCACGGTCGTTAAAAATGATATCCCAGTCGATGTGCTTTACCGGTTGCCAGAATGGGGCGTCTACATCGAAACTCCAGGACTTGATGAGCACGGCTTCTTTGCTCACTTAGAATACGACATCAACACACATAGATCCGAACTCAGATTACTCATAGACAGCGAAGAAGCCCTTTACCCTATCATTCTGCACCTTGGTCAACATACGGTCACAGAAGCCATTGATCGCGCTCTAAGTGAAGCAGCTAAGCAAGGCAATTTCAACAAACAGAACTTACCAATTGAGCAGATGATTGAACATCAAAGCAAAATCGCTCAACATTGCATAAGTCTCCTTCTCTATCTTTGCAGCGAAGAACCGGACATCACCCGCATCGAAAACGAATTACCACAACGCCCCAGCCCAAAAAAAGTAAAAGGGGATTGGAAGCTATTTCCCCCACAAAAAGCAAAAACTTGGCGTATAGGCGAGAAAATCGCTGAAGAAATCGCCAAAACTGCCAGCCAAGATCAGGGCGGCACACATAAAACGCCAACACCGCACATTCGACGCGCACATTGGCACGGATACTGGACAGGAGAACGTGCTGGCCAAGACCGCAAGTTCATATATAAGTGGCTCCCCCCCTTAATCATCAACGCCACCAGCAATTGATCTAAATAAGCCTCTTTAAGGGGCTTTTTTTTGCTTTGTCTAACGCCCTACCCTTGCCAAGACTGCCGCCTTTAACACACGTTACGAAGTTATAGAATGATGGGCAAATGGTTCTATCCTCGTGAGTCACCTAAGCGATAATAGCAACATCAACTTTCATTAACGCGAGGAAATACTATGCCAGCTTTTTATTCTTGGCTTAAAGCCAACAAAGAAGAAACGAAAAAACATATATCCTATGGTGGTACAACAATGTGCGGTCATGAAATCCCCGCTCGGCATACCTATAACGTATATGGATATACTGACGTTTGCTTGCGCTGTCAAAAGGGCTACGTCGCTGGAATGAAGGAAAAGTACGGAGATGAATGGAAGGACTACATAAACACTATGTACGTACCTGATCTTGAGCTTGACCTTGGTCGTGACTAACATTGTACGTCGTTTGATCATTGTCTGTCGCGCGGATACAGACAGATACCGCCAATCACTTACATTGAGAGGCGGCGATCAAACATATTATCCATCCTAATAGACCTATGCCAATTAATGCTATTTAGCTATAATAAATAAATTATATGCTGTACTGGATAACAACAATTTCCGTCTCACTAACTGAAAGGACCGCTTATGACCTAATAGGGAGTAAGCGGTTTTTTTACACCACCTACCGTATGGATCTGTAAGGATTCTCCTTTAACCTCTATGTGAGTAATAGTGTTAAACGTTCAGATTTTAAATCTATAACCTCCAAAACAATTAACATATAGCTATTCCCACATTACACATTTAGGCAACAACCATGACCAATCAGAATAATCCTATGGATATCAAGCCAGGTAGTACTCTTAAAACTGCTAAGAAATTGAAAGTAGCAAGTTTGGTATTGCTGGTTATCTCTGTTCTTTTCAAATATGCCGGTATCCACCTGATCAAACAAGCGGAACACTCTACGCAATACCACTTAACCCTTAACCTCTCTATTGGCATATTTGCTCTAGGAGTTTTCTTGGGGATCTTAGCGGCTTCCATGTACGTTAAAAATGGCTATATGAAGAGAAAGCGCAAATAAACGAGGTACTAATTCTTATGATGATTAAAGACATTCGTACGAACGCAACAAAGATCAACATCGCTAATCGCAAGTTAGGCGAAGCCATACAAGAACTTGTTGAGTTAGGTAAAAGCGAGCCGGATATTAACGATAAATTTTCTGAATACATGATAATTGCCAAGTCTCGCGTACAAGCGACAAAAAAGAGGGCTTAAAGTGAACAACATGAAAATAATAATCTTAGGAAATAAGGAGCACGGGAAAGACTCAATTGCCAAGTTTATTGAAAATGCATTCGGCCTTAAATATGCGTCTACATCCTATTTCGCTCTCGAGCATTTTTTGTTTGACGAAATGATTCGTTCCGGTGAATTTTCTTACAACAGCGTGGAGGAAGCCTACGAAGATCGAGATAACTACCGCGAGTATTTGTTTAATGCTATTTATAAATTCAACACACCAACCCCGTCTAAACTCGGAGAGAAATTATTTTCCATGTATCCAACTCTATGCGGCATAAGACATAAAGTCGAGCTTGAAGCGCTGGTGGTTAAAGCCGAACCCGACTTAATTATTTGGGTTGATGCTAGCAAGAGAAAGCCATTAGAAAACAAGAAATCAATATCGGTGACACGAGAACAAGCAAATGCCGTCATAAATAATAATGATTCATTGATGGCAGCTTGTCGTGAGGTATGGGATTTAGTCATTGATCGCCTGAAGCTATCGCCAACCAACAGTTTTAAGCAAGCTTATTTGGCTGTTTAAGCCTATGAGTAAAATTCAACGAAAGGTTATTTTGCGTAACGAAGTAACCTTTTTTTTGGATCATCATATGTTACTAAGGTTTCACCTTTAACCATTTCGTAATGATAGATAAAGGGCTGATTGAGGAACTCAAGGCATAACAGGGTTGAGATAATGGCTATACATACTTGAAAAACTTTCTTAGGAATATAGCCGTGGATGCATTGCAACAAATCAGAGAGGCTTTAAATAAAAAGCAAAACTATCAGAAATGGGGACGTCAATTACTTGAGAACTTAGCGGCTTCACGCTCTACCTCAATGTCCGCTGTGTTTGAAGAACGGAAAAAAGGACTTAGTGCCTTTTCCGTTCCTGCTAGATGTATAGAACTAACGGTGAAAGATGCCGTCTTTGAGTTCTCAGACCGTAGCATGCTGACAATCCCCACAACAAGCGTCGTCTTTTAACGAAAGAATACTTTAAATTTATACCATAGACACATGAATTTGATTAGGAATAGAACGTGATTACTAGCTTTGATGAAAAAACAACTCTCTCCGATGTACACTTTGCTCTTAATTATGCGGTTTTAACCGGTAAAATAAAGCAAGCAGATGCACCAGACATGTTGTTGATGGGTCTGAACACTATCGTCAAGAAAGCCAAGGCGAAAGACGCTCTTTCTGATGCTGACATTCATGTAATCTCGTTTATGCAGCATTTACGTTCTGGTAAAGTCACTACTCGAACAGGGATGTTTATTAGACCTCTTATGAAAATGCTTGATGAGCGAGTAGAAGAAAACAGACAGATGAATGTTTTCTTCAACTACATAGAAACAGTTGAAAAAGCTCATGCCGCGTGGATATATTCAAATTTACCGCAATATTTTTTAGAAAACCCTATCGACGGCATTAATACCAAATACATGAAACACTTTCGAGAATCAGAAATCACTGATACGTCTCTTGTGATTTCAGAAGAACAGATATTGAACAATTGCTTTAGTGCTGGGTACATTAAAAGCCCAATAGAATTTCGCTTGCATACCCCACGTGGCGACACTAAAACAAAGCAAAAAGTTGTAGATATGTTTGATCGCTATGGTCTTGGCCATACAAAGCCAGAAAAGGTGGGTCTAGCAAATAACCTGCAGGAATGGGCCTTTTCCATACCATTGAAAAACATCGATATAGCCCATTTAGAGGCTTCTAAACAGGTTAATGCTAAATTCAAAGAGGCGGTTGAGCAGTATGCAACAGGATCAGCCTATTTCGTTTACTTTGAGAATGAAAGAATTACAACAAAGGGATTCAAGAACCAGGCCGACATCCAAACATTTTTAGACGCTATCAAAAAAGAGATTATCTGCCTAAATAGCGCGGAAGAACCTCAATACCTTTACCTTTCTGGGACGTTGCACTTAATGTGCATTAAAAATAGACAGGGAAAAACTTTACCCTTATCAAGATTCAAAATAGCCCAAACCCAGTAACTATTAAAGGAACGATATTGTCTTTCGATGGAGTTCTAGAAACCAGCTCAGATAGTGGACGTAGTCAAAAAATAAGACTTTCAGTTTATGCTGTTATCTTGGAAGGTCGTCGGCTGAAGCCGCGAGCAGTTAACGTGGTTATGTAATATTCTGAATACTCGCCTCTGTGCGAGTTTTTGGTTTCAATATCATGTCTACCAAACTAAATAACTTTAAACCAGATTTAGATTATGGGGAGATCAGAAATGGAAAAGAAAACGAATTTGCAGGACAGCCATAGCCGTAATGCGGCCAGTCTTCTACAAGAACTAAATCAGTTATATTCTGACATAAAAGCAGACAGAGCTGCTATTTGCGACTTATTATCCAACGCGTCTCGGTCACAAATTCAATTTATCGACGCTGTGTACTGCGAGACAAACACAGACCCCGAGCATACCGGTAAATCGACTCCTGTTTTAAGCGGCACTAGTTACAACCCTCAAGAAATTAGCTTTTCTAAGGCTGGTAAAGAACTATGGCCTTTAGAGGTATTTGGGCACCGCAGTACGAATTCATTGCCTCGTAACACAGGCCATCTTTGCGTACCTACTAACTTACGGGACAAAACTTACAAAGCCTTAATTCAGGCGAATTTAAATAAAAAGCGTTTCGAGAAACTTGCGCAACACTATAATCAAATTAAAATCGATTCGGTCGCAAAATACATGAGAAGAACGGAGCTATTAAGGGATAGCGAGATCTTAGGGCCACACGACAACTACGAGCTAATAGTAAGACCCTACTATTTCAGCGACCCGAGTAAGACCGTATCAAGACTAAAAACTAACTGGCACTGCGCTAAACCTAGTCAACCGGTGGCCGGAACTCTCAATGAGCTAAAAGCGAAAATTGATTTTAGCAAGGATAGTAAAGCCGCAGAACTTGCCGTCCTAGAATCATGGGATAGGAAGCACCCTAACACTAGATTTTGTATGCGTTTTTACTCCCCACCAACCGTGGCGACAAATATATCTTATTTCACCGTTAATGAATCTGACGATGATATAGCGGTAAAAGCACCATCAGAGTGGGCAAAAAAGATATACAATTCTAGCCCTATCATAGTCCTAAACTGGGATGATCGATCTGTTTTCAACACGATAATGGAAAGGCTACCGGTAACCATGAATGAAGGGAGAATCGAATTGATCTCAAAAGTAAAGCGCGGCGCTAAAAAAGTGGTACGACTAGATAACTCAATGAACTGGTATGCGTACTCATAAGGATCAGTATGAACACATTAGTTCCAGATAGTGCAAATGTACCGAAGAATGATTACCAACGAGTAGAATCTATATTGCCGTGTACGGTAGCGACTGCGTCTGCCACATGGAATTTTAGTGCGTTAATTAAAAAGGGATCAGGTATTACGTCTATCACCTGTAATACCTACAAAACGCCATCACAAAGCTTCAGCATCACGCTGAACCTTAGCGAGGCACTTCTTTTATCTCGAAGCCTAAAACGGTACATAGAGAAACAGGGGAAAGATCTCAATTACACAAGGATAGACGTGACAATGAAGAAATCACGCGACTCTTTGCGATCTTTGGTTCTTGATGTCAACAATGGCCAGTTTAGGCTATTCATTAATAGAATGGAGAATTCTTTAAATCACTCACAATACATAGACTTAACTTTGAACACCGCATTACTGATAAGGGCCAAGATAATAGAAACTCTTGCTCATTTTCACCACAACTTCAGTATCCAAGACGTTATCTCAGTATTGCAAGCTTAAGATTTTAGACTATTTTGCAACTGCGTACTGAAGCACTTGCTTTGGAGTTAAATAAGAAAAGACAACCCTCCCATTCGGAAACGTTATTGCTGGTGTAGCTTTGATATCAATAGTTCTACCCATAAAATACTGATCCGATATAACTTTCTTACACGCAGCTTCGTTGTGATATCCGCTTAAAACTTCGTTTGTTTTAATGTAATAATCTATCCGTTTCTTTGCATCCGGTTCACACCACATTTTTGCCATAATTGCCGCACTTGGGCTCTCCGGTCCAGCTCCAGGGTAGGCATGATATCTGACCGAAATACCATAAGTATTCAACATATCAATATCATCATGTTCCGCTCTGCAGAAAGTACAATCCACGTCAAAAAATATATCAACTGTTGCCGTTGTTTTGCCTTTAGCAGGGTAAAAGATACCGGCTGAATTAGGTTGCGCTCTAATGCGGTCTACCAAAGCTTGTTGGGTTAGATTTTTATAACCATCATTAACCCATTTCAGCAAATCTCCCGAATAAACAATGTCACCTTTTCTGGACATATTTATTACAGACCCTCTATCCGTCACTAGAATTACTGACTTTGTCTTTGGCATGGTCACCACATCAACGAGGCTTAGGCCAGGCGCTACTTCTTTTATGTAGGATTCATATTTCAAAAAATCAGGGCTAGTTTTATCCAAGCTCCCCGCATGAGCCGTAAAGCTCGCTAACACGGCCAATATCCCAAACGCTTTTGACCTAAACGACTTACAATTCATAGGCTTCTCCAAAATAAAGCGCCATATTGCTAAACAGTAAGGCGCATTATTGTTAGTCAGGTAAGGTTATTGTGTAATATGATATTTCTTCAATGTTGATCCCCTAATATTACCCGAGGGCATCAATGCACCGCTATTAAGTAGCTCAATTTGCTTACGAGTTACCACCAGCTTGTCACGACCCTTTTGCCGAAATTCTTCATCAAACATTCTTGGAGTTCTACCGCGCCCTGTCCAAAATACAAAAACTTTTGCACCATTAGCGCCGACAGTTTCTAAGCAGTACTTAGGAAGATTTTCACAAGCCGGTTCGCTATCCATATCCAACTCGCCAGACTCAATGACGTTATTTATTACGTCATAAAATGCTTCGATTGTGGCGAAAGGCACATTGCGCATGTTTTTCTCCAGAAACCCGATATAACCAGAGTCTAGGATCATATTAAAAATCTTTCGTTCACAGTTTAGCAACATATGGCTTTGACTAGCCCACGGACCAATCAGCGAAGAACTCATCGTATCAATGGAGCAGATTTCGAAGGTATCCGACAATCTTATTTGATCAAACTGATAGGGCCTACGCCCCTGATAAAACCATCGCTTGAAGCCACCAGCATCTTTCCATCTGCCATATTTTCTAACAGAAATAGTAAGTCGGTAATTAACCCAAGATGAAAATTGCTCTTGGCAAGATACCTCTCGAGCTTTATTAAAGGCTTGCTGAAACTCTGATACAAACTTATGTTTTGTATTAATAGAGTTTGCCTTAACATTTTCGAACATAGAATTAAGGTCTCCACCTAGCGCCGATACTTCTTCAAAGATCCCTGCTTCGATTAGTAAATGCTCGCTATTTAAAGCGCTAGATCTCTTATGCCGCGACTCAACATCTAATTTTTTGTCGCTACTCCTCAGCAAATTTTTAAACACCTTCCTATACGCTAGTAACAGCTCATATGAAGGCGCAATAGGTATTACGCTCATTTATAAACCTTTTAATTTTGCCGCGAAAAATCCCTGTTAAACGGCTTAAACAGACATAGGGGAGCAATTAACATTGATACACCCCTTACTTGAACTACGCTGTCAATTCGGACATAGCTTTATAGAATGTTGAAGTTGCATTGACGACAGCATCTAGCTCGTCAAAGGTGGAAACTGTATGCATAGCAGCCGTTTTAGGTGACTTCTTATCCGCAACCATACTTAATAAGATGCCTTTAGCTGGCTGAGTACCGGCTACAAACACTTCTACTTCGTCACCATACTTTTCAGTAGCTTGGCGAGCCTCTTCAAAATTAGCCTCATCAACGACCAGCGTGACCTTAGCTACATCACCTAAAAATCGACGCTGCGCAAATGCATGAGCCTCAAGCGTAGAATCTTTATAGACTTCCTGAGTAAATTTTGTGGCCTTACCAAATAAACTTTTAGCAATCGCCATACCGGACTTTTTGGGATCGCCAGACGTTATTTTCTTTGGCTTGGATTTTTTACCATCAGACTTTTCATTTTTCTCATCCGCTAGCGGCTTCAGCTCGTCGTCAGGCTCTGTAACTTCAGGCTCATTTGTAGACTCAACTGACTCTGCTTCACTTGCTTTGGAGTCATCTACCGGTTTATCAACGGAATCTTGCTCTACAACCACTTCAGCTACATCTACTTTCTCGTCTGGTGTTGCGTCTGCGCCTGCTGTTGCGTTTAAGTCTTGCTCTAACTCTTTGTCACTCATTTTGATCCACCTTAAGTTTGTAAAAGACAAAAATAGCCAAATAACAATTCTAATTAATCTAATCACTTAATACAATTAGCTTTATTAATTAATTGATTATTCATTAATCGCCTATTTAATGGGGTTTAATGAATATTTTCTAGGTATACAGGCAATTAATTACACTAATGAAGATAAGTGAATAATGATAATTAACTCATTTATCAATATAATGATTAAAAGACAATCAACATCAAGAGGGAGCAGTCACGTAAATTGACTGAGTTAAACGACAATGACATTTGAAAAAGAGAACATTAGCTCTGACGGTGTAGGGTTTATCCCACAAACCCGCGAGAAAATAGACCTTTTTAGAAGGCACAAGCAGCTAGCAAAACTATCGGCAGAATCTAAACCCCTGACACCTGATTTACACTTAATCACTGAAGATGGCGTAGAACTAAACATGCCAGGAATCAGTTATTTCATGGCTAGCCACGAATGGAATGGCGTAAATCTTGGCGAACAATTACGCAACGCTCTGAATGCTTCAGGAACAGGAGTAACAACGCATGAGGAATTAGTATCATTAAGCCGTTTGGATACGCCAGAATCGAAAGCATTAGTTGATACCCTTGAAGGTCTGACACTAATGAGCAACACACTGAAGCGCTTAAGCTCTAGGGATGACGAAGTACTAGAGCAATTCAAAAATGAAAATTTACTAGCGCCCAGCAACACGATACAGCAATACAGTGAAATTCTGGCTAAAAGCGCGGAAGAGCTAAAGGACTTCTTAACATTTGATCTAGAATTTCCTTCTAATGAAATAGACAAATCTGAAAATTTAAAGCTTATGACTACCGGCCTTGATATAGGTAAGTATGTGGAGAAGGCAAAGAAACAAAATGTCGAACTCGTATTGAACCACACCAAATATAATCAAGATAAGCTCACAGACCTATTGAGAAATGTAACAACGACCGAACTAGCCAGTCACCCGACTTTAATAGGTCCAGTCATGTACTCAGAAGCCGCGTTAAAACAGGAGAATAAGCAGCTTTTTGAGCTCGCTTTCGAGGCATTAAAAGAGCACACAGACCTAACGACAAGCAATATGCTTTCAACTTTATCTAGCTCCGCAAGGGAGCAGCTAAAAGTGAGCGCCTACAACTCGATCGCACAAGCACTAAGCTCAATAGCGACACACAATTACGGTAACTTATCAGACTCTAACAAGGCAATGGCGTTAGATCACATAAACAAACTACTATCCACAAAAACAAAACAAGTCGTAGGATTCCAGAAGAACCTACATGACACCTACGAAGAAATAGACGACAACATCTTATTCCAAGAGTATTGCCGTGAATTAATGAAACCAATGACAACGCTTGAGGCCAAGCAAATGGGGGATGGCACCCACAAGACTATAAACGAAATTAACTCTAGAATTCACTTTTCAATAGAAAACCCTACTGTCGACCCGACTGATATTGCTGAGTCAAAACTTGCAGCAAGAAGTCCTATCATTCGCCGGTAGTAGGCCGTTGGCCTTTAACATTAGTTAGAACTATAGCTATTAAGGCGGGGGTTTAAGCAGCCAAGGAAGGCTTCATGTGAAAATAGTTTCACATTGAGTAAGCAACGGAAGTCATAATGATCACACAAGCCAAAACACCAAAAGAATTACTTTGTATTGCAGAACAGTTGGCTACATTGGCGCCGACTGTAGAAACTAAGACATTAGAAAATAATTTCGGAATCAAGAGAGCCATTATTTACAACTTAATATACATCCATGGCCTCTGTGACGAAATTAAGACTCTGTTCTCTCAAGGTAAGATAGGGCTAAAACCCCTTGTCGAGCTGGATAAAAAGTACGGCACGGCGAGTTTACTTTCTGCATGTTCTCAGCTTCTGAAAGAGACACCAGATAAAAACATAAAGAAACCGGCTATTGAGAAATTATTAAAACAAGAACCTGTATTAAAGGAAGAACCACAGCCCCAGATAGCAAGCTCCACTATACCCCAGGAGATTAAAAGTATTGATCAACACAAAGCTGAACTTACCGTTGCAGACTTCGTCGATCAAGACTCTCTGAAACACGCTAAAGGGAGCATTAATAGCGTCATAGCAATCATCAATGATGCTGCGAGCCTATCTCAGGACTCAGAAAGCCTGATGCTTTGCGCACTAGATTACACGCACATCATGGAGAAGCTGCATTTACATTCACAGTTTCTAGACGACCTTGATATAAACAACGAACGACAGGGTGACCAAACTGACCAATCAATAGGGTCCTACGTTTTTGACACAATGGTTGACTCACCCGTGTTAGATGAAATCCCAAATTATGAAGATATATCGCAAGACTGGAAATAAGAAGGAAGAATTATGAGAAAAAATCTTGTAGAACTAGCAGAAAAGATAATTACCGCTCAAAACGCAAAGCCCGAATTACCGATCCCTTATGCCGCTATCGAGAAAGTATTCGATCTTTATCCACGTCGCATAGGTAGCGCCCTTGCGTGGGTATTTCAAACCAAGCTGCATGACAAGAGACACAATCGAATGAAAGGTACCTTGCACCTGCATTGCTCAGCTTATAAAACGATTTCTACAGAGAGTGAGAGAGATCGCTACACCACAGAAATTATAGAGAGCCTATCAAAGTATTATGATTAAAAAAATCTGCTCACTTATTGCTTTATCTATTGCGACTCAATCTTATGCATACAATGCTAATGAAAATATAGGGATTGGCGCAGCACAAGAGGCTCAAAGACTCATGATTAACGCGGCGAAAAATGGAGAGCTCATCAACATTGATCTTGTCGTTAAAAGCTTCACGAATTATCTTAAGAATAAAGAGACCCTAGAAGCAATGAAAAAGATCCAGAGTCAACATGCTATGGCAGACGATTCCGCCCGTAAAAGAGAAATGGATTTTTTGAACAGCTTGACCGATATGCCGCTTATCAGCCAAACCAAAAGCGGCATATTTTATATTGAAACTCTTCAACCTGAAGAATGGGCAATGAAACGCCCAAAACCAAATGACTCAGTCGTCTTTCAAATTACAGCCAAGACCCAAATGCAAAAGAAGATTGATGAGCTACAAGACCAAAGAATTATTTCACAGGTAGACAGACTACCCAACGGCCTTGCACTCATAATACTTGATATGAAAGCGGGAGAAAGAAGAAAGGTATACTTGCCAAGCTGGAGCATGTACGGAAGCCAAGCACGGAATGGAGTACCGGCATTCTCAACTATAATTGCAGATATCCAGCTTCTAGACATACAAGAAGCACCGATTAAGCAGAACTCTAACGCTTCAAAATAGGCACAGACTAATCATGCCTTTTATCGCCTTGGTCGCCTTCCAATAGCACACTTCTTATTTTAATCTCTAACGCTTCCAAGGCGGCTTTTATCTTACCCTCCTCACACACCTGAAGCGACTCAAGATCTTGCAGCGTTTCTTGCAGGATGCCTCTATAGAGCTCTCCTTGAACGGCTTTATGGGTCACCAGAACAGCCCCCATCTGTCCAAACTTAATTTCATCTAGATACTGAGAGATAGCCGCTCGACCAATCTTTGCCATAGCCCTCGAATTGTTTATATCTGGATACATTTCAGTTTGTTCTAAATATATTTTTGCCTTACGAACTGTTGACGCACTACAGGAAGCTGTTTCACCCCTTCGAGCATACACCTCATCTAGAATTTCATCATAGGTTGGAACGCGACCATGAATCTCTTCCATGTCTCGTATTATGGACGCTACAGCCCTAACTTGCTTTGTTACCATGAGTGACACAAACCATTATATAGATTAATTAATAAATTTTAGTTAATTGAGATATGCCCATTAAATTATCACGTTTTCTTTCTTTCTCCCACAAAAAAACCCGCACATGTCATCCATATACGGGCTTCTATTACGTTTAGTCGGTTTTATTCAGCGATGCTCACTGCACTCTTATGAGCTGCATTGAACGCATCTTTAGTCCAAATTTGCCACTGCTCACCATCTGGAAGCTGACCTTCAACCATGTCATGTTCAGAGATATATTTTTTGATGTTACCGGTCGTAACCCACATAGGATCTTTGAGTATTTCAGACAGCACTCGAGCACGTCGACCTTGACCAGACCAGGAAATATGATTTTCTTCACCGTTCTTTCGTTTAACGGTAATCACGAAATCATTATGTAAGTAGTCTTTATTTGCGGCTGCTTTTTCTGATGTAGACGCAGGACGCACAGAACTTAGCTTGCCAAACATATCTAAAGCTTTAATGTTATTACCAAATTGGCTCGCAAATCCTTGTAAAAAGGATGACAACAGTTCTTCTGAATATTCTAAGTTATCAATCAAACCCATTTCACTGTAAGTGTTGATAGTTGCCTTGGCCTCTTCTACTTTTAGTGAATTTAATAGGTCAAGATGTATTGTCTGGAAGTAATTAGCGGCCATTTCAGCCCCCATTTCACTTGCGGCTGTATTTCCGCTCTCTACATCTAAGCCCTTCTGCACAATTTCACCAATGGTCTTAAGTGCTTTATTAGCAAAAGGGGCAATTTCATAACCTAGTTTTCGCTGTTGCTCTAAATCATCTATTTTATTCATAATGTTTTGGCTATCAGCCACCTCTCATATTGATAATTAACCGATTTATCAAGTATGCATAACGATACATGCTCGCATCTCTTGGTTTTGACTTCAGCAAATGCTAGAAGCAGGCAAATAAGTTAATTTATTGGCCTAAATTACATAAATTAACTCATTCATAATTATCAGAGATAAAATGCCTTAATTAATTTGTCTACTTACTAAGTATTAATATACGACTAATTGTTAAAAAATTAGGCCATTCGTTGAATATTTACTTGAATTAATATATTAGGTCTTATTGAATTAATCAACAGTTAAGCCTATTGACCATCATTAGCCAATGATGAAAATACGACCACAGTTCGCCTGAAAGGTTCAAGATTATGCAAGACAATCTGCAATAAATACTATTTTTCTACATTGTTGAAGCATATTAAGACTCATAAAACTAGGAGTCTGGGTTCATTTTGATAGTTAAGTGTCAAGAGACTGAAAAAAAGACGCCAAGATTAGTAGGTTACGATAAACCTAGGATTTACGACAGTCTTATTCCCTAGAGGAATAAGAAGAGGCGGGAAATAGTTAAAATAATCTAGATAGATTTGCCCAAACGGTTAGGGATTGGCTATATCCCCTGATTTATCAAGGAACATAACCAACGTAGCTAAGTGAATTAACGGGTTAACCGGTACCGTCTCCAATACGCTAGAACGAAAACCTCTCTTTACAAGCTGGTTGACTTAGGCATCGCCTTAAGAACTAGAAGTTGTTTTATCATTAATACCACCAGCTAGCTTTTGCGACACGAAGTTAATCAGTTCTAAAACGTCATCGTTATGTGCCTCCATGCGTTCAACAAGACTACCGGCCATTGTAATAATTTCTTCGCGACCAAGATTGATCAAAAACTCACCGTGCGCAAACTTTCTAAGATCAAAACGTTTTTTGTATTTTACTTTTTTAACCTTCACTCCTCTAAGGTACATTAAAGCATCTATAGGGTCATCGGCCTTAACTTCTCCGCTCATTACTAGCACACCCTTGTCCACTAACTGCTTCACCTCGTCAATATCTAACACAGGCTGCACAACTGAAGGTTTACCATAGCAGGGATTCGGTAAGAAGCGCTCACGATACGTTATAATGTCTTTTAGCTCACAGTTAAAACGTTCCGCAACAAAAGACTCAACCAGGTTTTTATTATCTGACAATGCGCCTCTGTCGTAATAATGTAAAAACTGGCGAGCTTCACCATTCCACGCTATATAGATAAACCTTTTTTTTAGCCTTTCTAATAGCTGACGATTTTTCTTAGTATTCTTTTGAGGAGCTTCACTCATGACATCCACCACTTCGATGTAACAACTAACCCCGCTGCAGCAATCATGATGGCATCCACAGCAAGCACTAAGCCTTTACGTCTAACCTTTTTAACCGCCTCCTTATGCTCATACCTTTCAAGACCTTCTAACAACATCTCTTTACCTAAAACCTTATCCGCGATCGCTTCGACACAGCTGTCACTGATTTTTGTTTTCTGTGATAAATACCACACAACATTCAGCAAAGTACTCTCAAATTTAACAGGGAATATCATTTTTAAATCCGGCAATTCTACTTCTCGATTAGCAAAATTTAAGATTGCGTTGTATTCACGAGCGTCATCCTCAAGAGCTTTATCTATCCTGCTCAAATGTGTTGAAACTATATTTGTGTAGACGGTCAGCTTTTTCTTTTTTGACGTCAATATCAAACCGCTATTCATTTAACTCACCTCCGTGAAGCACCACACGCTGACCCTGATTTTTTGAATCACTATTTTTCGCTGAAACCAACTCTACTTTACTAAATGGAAGCAGGCCTAAAACCTTCTGACAGAGTGTAAGCATTTGAGCTCTTGTAATGTGCGTTTTTTTCTCAACGCCGTAATAGAAAACTTGCACAAGCACCAACAGCAAACAGAAAGACACTAAGAAGAAGGCAACGTCGTTACCAGCTAACAACGAACTCCCATCCATCATGTAAAAATTAAAAGCGACAGCCACAATCATTATTGACACTTGACCCATCAGGTGGAAAGAGTAGCTACGCTCTCCAATCCAATACATCCATCGAAACATACCGCCAGCTGGCTTCTTAGAAATAAGCAAAGAGCAAAGAAAGGCATATAAAGGCATCATAAGACTATAGAAAAAATAATGCCCCTCAGTCACACTGAAGACATAACGTGAGTAACCAGAGTTTATTAACTGAGGTAGCCACAGGTCACCGTAGGTCGCTATTTTCTGACTTTGCAAGAAAGCAGCCATCGCAATACCTACCCACACCGGAGAGAACAATTTCAGCCCTTTATTCTTTTCAAGAATAGCTATAACAGCACCAATACTAAATGCCGCTGGCAAGCCCTTTAAAGCACCAAAATAAACATCCATAGCCACAATAAAAAGCAACATTGCTAATAGGCTAGCTGTTTGTGCTTTCGGCAATCTTTGATAGATTTTGAGCATGCAAAAAAAGACCACACTAAACAGAATTTCAAAAGGCAGCACCCAAGCGACCAACACAAGATTATTGTTATTCAAATTGAAAAGGATTGAGAAGAAGCTCTCAATAACGTACCAAAAGGAAACATCGAGCCTCATCCCTACCGGCTCAATCAGTCCGCCTTTAAAGCCAAGGCTACTCAACGTAATTTCGTAGGCTCCTGCACCAAACGCGTGAAGAAGGTACACCAGCAGGAAAGACACAAACATCGGAACTATTAGCCTGATTAGGCGCCTCCCCAACTCTACAACATCAAGGTTATCAGTAGATGACCAAGTCTTATAAATCACATACCCAGATAGTGAGAAAAGCATTCCCACCGCGTAATCGCCTCGTGCAATAGTAGATATCAGTATAGCTGGATCGGAGTAGCTATCAGCTGAGGCAATGAAGATTACATGCTGAACAAACACCATCAACACTAGAAGAGCGCGCAAGTAATAACCTGTTTTAACATTCATGAAGAAAAGACCTGTTTTGCCGTGTTATCAGAATATGGAAATACTGACGCACCCTTAAAGAGGATAGATAAAGGCTCATTACCTGTTCGATACAGGTCATAGTGCTGGTATTTAGGCTCTGCTATTAATACGGGGACGTGCTTTGCAGCAGATCTAGCTGCGATGGACGGGATATCTTCATAGTCAACTTTACCGAGCACTTTGATGACCACAGGGTTAGCTACTTCGTTAGCGACATCCGCCACTTGCAAAAGGATCACCTTTTGCTCTTCAAAGGCTTTAAAAATATAAAGCTTCGAAGAGATAATTTGCCCTTCAAATATATTGTCTCCAGATTTAAGAATATCTGAAGACATGCCGGTAGAACGTATGAAAAGCGAACAAGGAGCATACTCTGTATCTCCATACAGCCATTCATAGTTTAGCCCCGTACATTGGCATATTTTTGTGAGTGCATCCTTAGTAAACCACTGGTCGTCTCGAATCGTTCGTAAACTGACTTTTTCTGAACGAGCATACCGAATAATCTGTATAGAGGAATTGATATCAGCCCCAGGTATGTCTAAATAAAATTGCTTCAATCTTTCTTCAATACTTACATAATTATTCGTACGAACTGGAATAAGGTCAGCAAGAGTACTATCTAACGTATCAGCTAGTTTTTCGCGGACGAGGGCAGAAAGATCCTCCCCTGTTTTTTCCTTATAGAGCAGCATCAAATCTACATAGCGGCTTTTTACTCTGAACCGATAGTCTTCGACTTTCTGTGTTGATGTCAGTAGATCAATAACCGCCTTACGATTAGCCTGAATAAAAGCATCTAGCTTGATGTCTATAGGATAGGCACTTCTTCCCAATAAGCTGAGAGAAGAAAGATTAGTCATGCTCGACCCCCTCGAGATATTTTTAACTTAATGAATCCAGTCATCTTTACCCTTTTATGGAACAACTATAATTAGTAGAATGGCAACAATACATATAATAATGATAATTCATTTAACTCATAAAATCACATTAAAGCCATTAGAGGTTTAAATGCTAGGTAATGAAGCGCATGCTTAAAAATATTAGATTGGTCACTATCTGCTGCTTGATTTTAACCGGTTGCAGTCACAAGCCTTCACCGATGGTTGCTTACTGGCATTTCGGGAACACTGAAGGTTGGTACCCATTGCTAAAAATCAATAACAATCCTGTTTATATAGAAGGCAATCAGGTATTTATGAACAGCACGTCAATGCTTGTGAATTGTGAAGGGTCGCCAATTAAACTTGGAAAATATTTTCTCTTTCTTGGAAAAAACACATACACGTATCTTTATGAGAAACATGACAACGGGACCGGCAGGATCGTTGAACATGTAAAGCCCAACTACCTCCTAGAAGACAAAAAGGGGAAAGTTTGGGATAAAGACTCGCTAGAATTAGATTTTTCTTTACGGGGCTCAGGAAAAGACTTGAGATCTCAATGCACTGACGTATCAATCTTAGCCAGACGCGTGAATGTTGCTAAACCATTAAATGAATAGACTGAAATAGCGACAGAAAGCCCTGCTTGTAAAACATGCAGGGCTTTTTTGTTTCTTAGGCTTACAGCCTTCAACCTACGGGTTAGTTAATAGTGTTAAATATCCGCACTTAAGCTGGTGGACCCTTCATTGTGGCATTATTGCTCTTAAGGCAAGAGAACAAGGCCATTCCTTTATTATAATCATACTTATATGTATAATTATAAAATATGCCGCAATGATATTTATTCGCTTAATAACCTAGTTTGGGGAAGCTCGTGAAGTATGTAGAAGAACAAATCAAAGCCATTGAAGCGCCCTTCACCAATCACGTGCGCATCATTGCAAATGCAGGCTCTGGTAAAACTGAGGTCTTAGCTGAACGCATTGCCCGAGCAACTTCCACCGTATCAGATCCAAGTAAAATTTGGGTATCCTCTTTCACCAATGAGTCTGCGAGCGAACTTGCCGATCGTATCGCAAGTAAGTTGCCGGCCTCGGTAGCCGAACGTATCTATATTACGAATATTCATAAGATGTGTACTCGCATACTTCGTGAGTCCTTTGAGATGTTCCCAGACGGCGCTTATGTTCCAAAAAATAAACCACGAATCGTTACCAAAAAAGTACAGCGCAAAATGTTGCTATCTGTCGTCAAACAACTGGTAGAAGCCGGTAAACTTGAAGAAGACCTCATATGTCTTGAGGAGATATCTAATCATGTCTTTGAGTGGAAATCAGCTGGCCAAGACGTAAGCAGCGCAATATCATTCGCCAACGATATTGGCATTGTATATGAATCAATGCTTGCTGAGATTGTTAACAGTGGATGCTATGATTTTGATGACATCATCGCACAGTGCAATCTTATCCTTGATAACAATGAAGATATTCTCACTTACTTCAAATCAAAGATTGAACATTTCTATGTCGATGAATTCCAGGATATTAATGCCGTTCAAGAACAGTTCATCAGACTTTTAGCGGCAGAAAAACATATAAGTATCGTGGGCGATGATAGTCAAAGCATTTTTCGTTTTAGGGGTGCAACATCTGAGTATTTCATCCGATTTAATGAACGATTTGACAATGTAGATACTTACTTTCTCTCTACTAACTTTAGGTCTGTATCTACTATCGTGGAGGCTAGCAGCTACATCGTTAAAGAATCAGCTAAGATTCAAAAAGAATACAAATCACAGGCTTGCGGTATTGATGATACCAATGCACTTAGATACATCGAAGCAGAAAACGACGACGAAGAATCCCAGCGAATTGCTGCAGAAATACTCGCTCTGAAAAGCCTTGGCGTGGAATTAAGTAAAATGGCCATCCTATGCCGAACCAACAATCAGATCGAATCAATTCAAACCCACCTTGAGCCTCGCGGCATCCCAGTTCATGCGGTTAACAATAAAAGCTTCTTCCAGAGACATGAAGTAATGATGGCTCTTGGCCTTATAGAGGCAGCTAATACAAAGTCCAAACCTGCATTCACTTCCGGACTGCAATATGTTTTTGAGGCATTTGGTGTGAATGTGGCAGAGATATCGAACGAGACCTTGCTATCTGATGTTCTTGAATCGATCAAAGACATTTCTCGCCGTATAGAAATCGAATCTGTTATTGATAAATTAGGCAGCGCGAAGAACAAAGAAGAGGTAGTGAAAATTATCACTACACCTTCAATCTACGGTAATTATTTCGCTATAGAAGGTAAAGATCCTGTTATTTACACTGATGCTAAAAGCGACTCACGACTTCATAACCTCGAACTGCTAGGCAAAGGCATCATGGCTTGCACTGGAAGCACTACAGAGGATATTTTAAACGAGGTTATGCTTAATGGCCTGAATGCCCAGTCAGCTAACGTAGACCGCTTAACGATCATGACTATTCACGCATCAAAAGGGAAACAGTTTGACGTTGTCTTTGTACCAGGCATGTATAACGGATCATTTCCCATTAATAGCCACAATTCTAACGATATAGAAGAAGCTAACTTAGCCTTTGTGGCCATTACTCGAGCAAGACACTTATCTTACATGATTGGCCGTACCGGTAAAAAATCAACATTTGTCGAGGCTATTCCTAATTACTTAGTCTATGACGCAAAGGTTGCACCTAGCCTAGAAATAAGTGAATTAGGCGATAAGGTAGTGAAAGGAACTGCTCTTGCTCATAAAATGGCGATGCAAGAGCTAAGCAAGACGGTTGCTAATTGCTGTGCATTCACTCAATTTAGCAAAATAAAAACTGGGCTAAATTCATTACGAAACACAATTTTAGCTAAAGGTAAGTTAGATGCCGAATTTATCAATTCAGCATCAGACGACTCAAAATCACTAATGAGAATCTTATTTACTAATACGAAATTATTGGACCTTTCTCGCATAGAATTAGACTTTGCGCTAATCGGTAAGTTTTTAAGGTCGACACCTCCACGCCTAACGTTTTAATCATACTAGATCAATCATGCTTTGAGATGCTAAGTGCATGGCTCGCATGGCATATGCAGACAATATTAGTTGGTCATTAGGGTCCCCTACATCGACTTTAGCGCCAGTGGTTTTATGTAGTTTACATCCACTAAACACATGCTTTTCACTGTGACAGAATTTAAACTGAATGTCGTTTAGTGAAAATTTGAACTGACAGACCGTAGCTCGCTTACGATCAAGGTGTATTTTCACGTCGTCTCTATCTATAAGATCAAAGTCGACCAATGTAGCCTTTTCCTTACTATCACCGTCATTATCAGCTTCAACGAGTACGCAATCTCCACCGATATCAATCTTCACTGTGTCATCCATTTTGATAGGTGACACAACTTTAAAATCGTCGAGTAGACTGGAGTCTTTTAGAATTTCAGTATAAGCATTAGAGAACAGAGGGTTAACATCATCGAATTCAACCACTTCATCTTTTTCGACACCTTCTATGCCTATTATAGGAAATAGGTTTGTTACAGTTTCATAGAGATCACTGTTGTAATCGGCATCAACATACAGGTATTTTTCACCCCTGCTTTTGTAGATAACCAGGTGAATTACTGCCTCTTTAGTGAACGTCTTACCTTCTTTACGCAGCCTTTCTTCAGCTTGCTCCTTTAATTTCTTGGCCAATCCTTTTTCTTCTTTATCATCAACTTTAGATAAAAGCTGCTGCACAATCGATTTAACTTTGTGCTTATCATAATCGTGTGTTAAAAGAACAAATTTCGCCATTATTGCGACTTGCCCTCCCTTTAAATACAGCTCACCGGCGGCGCCGTCTGGAGATTCGAAGCCCTCTGATGACTCATTTTGGCCCAGCGGCTTCAGCTTCTGTGACTCCACACCGTGAATGAATTTATCTTGGTCAAATTCAGAGATACGTCGTGGTGTGAACTTACTCAATAGGCCGATCATTTTTTAAGTTCTCCTACAAATAAATCACGCTTCCATTGCGGGGCTTGTTCCAAACTATGGTTTAAACGGTATTTGTTGAAGCCATAGTCATAGGCTTTAGAAACCAGTTCAGACTTACCATTAGGTAAATTATGAAAATCTACCATTCGAGAATACCCTCCATCTTCTATAAGACCGATGTTAATTGGTTGCTTTGGTTTAACGCCCAAATCAGCTAGCCATAATGTATGCATTGGCAAACCAAAACGATCATAGACACGCTCTACCCACACGTTTTTATCAAGTACAAGCGATTTGATTTCAGCACAAGCTTCAGGAACTTTTGAACACTCCACTGTGCTTGGGTAAAAATACGCCAGATCAACCGCGTATTTTTTGTAACGCTTAACGATGACGCGCGTCGGGGTTACGACATCCACCACTTTGAAGAGCTCTGCCTCTTCATTTGGCTGAGCATAATATTCTTCTCTGCTTGCACACCCCGTAACAAGGGCAGCAAATACGGAGATAAAACAAATTGTATTTTTCATTTTTATCATATCTTTTTATTTGAACCTGTTATGTTTTTAAAAGCACGACCCAAACCAGCAGCCCCTTTGCTCGCCGCACTTCGAGCGGCGGCGTTGTGCGCGGAACCTTTTGCAGCAGCGGCACTTTTAGTAGCAGCATTTTCTGGGGATGCTTGAGCTGCACTAATACTATCCATTAGCCCTTTGGCCGTACCGCGCCCACCACCGGAACCGGATTCACCACCACCTTCTCCACCTCCTCCGCCTCCAGTTAAGTTAGGTTTCATTGATTTCACTGCACCCATGGCACTACCCAATGAGTTCATACCATGACTACTGCCAGCAAACCCAAGGTTTAAACTCATGTATTGGATAATTGCATCTTGAATCAAACCAGGAAAAGAGAACAAATAAAGCATCATATAAACGACAGGAACAACTATTGTGCCAACCATGACAACAATATAGAGCGGACCTTGTGCCGTATCTGCAAAGGTCACGTTTACGACCTTATATGCCATTTGTTGATAGAAGACGGTCAGCGGGGTCATTAATCCATCGATCATTATGAAGAGGCCCATAATTATCATGGGTATAACTGCGGTAGCTACTGCCCCCATTAGAATATCTTTCACGCCCGTTGAGAATAAATCACGTCCATCATTTGCCCAAACTTTGATAGCTGCAACTGATGATAGAATTGACATTTTTACTACCTGTAAAAGCCATTTAAGAGCACAGGAGGAGAAATAAAACATATGAAGTAATGGCAATACATAAGCACAAAAAATTGCAAATGGAATTACCGCCTCGAGCAAAGGTTTCAACATCGTTTTGTAGGCTTGAAAAGCACCCACAAGAGAACCGATTATCGCACCAACGATCGGGCCTCCCACAAATTTCAAACCTACTTTAGCAACAGTACTCATTGCAGACTTAAGCATTCCGCCTTTCGATTTAGGCTCATTACCCGCACGGTTTTTTAATGCTGTTTTTAAATCAGATTTATTAGCATTCCCTGTAATTGCACCACCCAAATACCCTGTAACAGCCGACATAATACCGCCACCGGAATCCAAAGCGCCGCTAACACCACCCATTGCAGCGTGAAGACCAATCCAGATATTAATTATAGTATTCCCCGCGTCAGCATACTCCGCTATGACACTCTCACCAGGATCGACCATGAAAAAATCAGCTATCAGTATCGCTATTGCGTTAGAAGCTGCCGCATCTAGATTCGTTAATCTTGACCAACTAAAACCTTCATTCCCCAAAAGGGCATTTGCCTTATCTAATGAGCCGCTCAGGCTGTTTAAAGAATTCTTTTTGGACTGAAGGTTCTCTATATAGACTTTGATAGCATCGGTTTTTACCGCATCCACAAGCGCATAATCGTTCACACCTGATATATCTTCAGTTGGGTTATCAAGGGAAAATTTTAACCAGTTGGCCGTTCTACGTGAAATATAGTTCCTATAGGCCATATGGAAAGGAAACTCCACCCATCCTAGCGAGTAATATTGATATGTACTTGGGTCATCTATATCGACTGGAGATTCGCTAGAACTTGAATCATTAAACTCTACGATATCCCTTTTACCATCTTTATCAGTAGTTAATTTTAATTTGTCCGCCATTAGCTGCACTACTTGCTCTCGCAGCTTGACCATGGCTTTTCGATAATTTGCTTTAGCCGTGGCAACGTCCGAAATAGAGGTATCTGTCATCGTACAGGACTTTGTCCACGTACCATCTTTGTCGAACTTCTTCCACTCGTCCCATTTAATTTCACCGCCTTCTGCAACACCTGTTCTCTGTATTTGATTACATGCGGCTATGAAATCATCAAACTGGTAGGTTTGAGAAACTTTCGCGTATTTATCAACAATTAACTTTATTGCATTTTGAAAATCCGAAAGAATACCAATGTATTTGTCTACTACATACGTCCTTACTTGTGTAACTTTAGTCGTATCCCAACCATTGTTAGCGTAGACGGCTCGACCTAATTTATCAGGACCTATCAGGTCTTCCTCTGAGTTAATGTTTAATAATCCACAAACACCATAATCAAGAACGATTTGCGCTTTATCATCCGTAATATGAGGCTCTATACCAGTCTGAATCGTAATTTGTGAGGAGTATTTTGCAGCCTGAACACACAGCATTTTCTCTGCCATATTGGAATACAACAGGTCTCCATTGTCCGTAACATATGGTGTGGGGGACGTATTCGCTATAGCATTTTCAAAGTAATTCATCAAAAACGCATTTGAAAATGCCACGCCGATTAGAACAACATGAAAAAGGAATAGGGTAAGAATTGTATAACCCTTATAAATTGGTGTAGCTATTAGCGAAGACAATGATGCAGATACACCCGATACACCCATTCGCTTAAACATGGCTGTTTGTGAGCGCGGGTCACCAATCGAATCGACGGACTCAATGGCATACATGACAGTTAGCCGGTAGGCACTAGCAAATACCAGCAGTATCATTAAGCATTGACCAATGTATAACGATGTTATTCCAAGAGGGCCATCTGGAGTGCCACTACCATCGTCTTTGGATAAAATGTCTGATTTGTTACTAGGGGGCGTCAATAGATCCTTGTAATCTAAATCCAGCAACCCTCCACCACTCAGGTCAGCTGTCGCGCCTTTTGATGCCGTGATGTAATTCAGAGAGAGAACGTTTGCTTTTATGTGCTCTATCGCACTACCAAATATATATGTCATAAATGTGACGGTAGCATCATTAGCTGTCAACGCCCGTACCTTACCTTCTAGATAAGTCTTTTGTGCTGTTGAAAACGAGGCATCTGCATAGGTATTTGTTGTATTTGGTAGAGCTATAAAGGCGAGGATGAAACAAATTGTGAGGAAGTTTTTTAAAGCTTTCGCAAATGGCTTGATCTTGACGAAGATCGCGGCAAAGACCAAAACGACATAGGAGCTGTAGTAATATATTGGGTTTTTACACAGCCAAAATATCTTTATTGCACTTTTGACACCATCCGACCATAAAAGCCGAATTATAAGAAATTTAACGTATATGATTATTCCGCATGCAAGGACTGCTACCCCCGACGCCGCCATCGCAAACGATGGATGTACATTCAACATCATTACATATTCATGGAATGTTGTTTTATAAAACATCCACAGCATTATGAGTGCAGAAAAATAGCCAGCCATACCAAAACCAAGAAGGTCCCACAGAGCTCTATAACCTGCGGCTGTCATTCTACTGCTCTTACGAGTGACATATGAGGTGTCTACTCGAGTAGCCATCAATTTTATCCCGTTTCCTATCACGCCTTTCGCCCCAAATGCCATAAGTGTACTAAATGCGATATCGCAATTAGATTTATTAATGGTATTATCTCATTGAAAAACAAATTTTTGAAGCGACTATTTAGTTCGTGACAACACGGTATCGGTTATGCATTTTACTAAAACAGTGATGACAGTGGGTTTGGTATCCGCCATATGTGGGTTTTGCTCAATAGAACCGGCATTTGGTGCAACACAATCTATTGGTAAGTGGTTCCAGGAATCACCAAAGAACATTTATTTCTACGTAAAAATTAAACGCACTCGTCAGAATCTACGCGATTTCTATGCGATGCAGACAAATGGCGATTGGAAATTAGATATTCAAGGTCTTGACAGTAAAGTGAATGCACAAAACTTATTAGCGAGACTGTACCGACCTGCCGCGCTAGGTGATGCGCCCCGCCCCTTTCCTAGCGACAAATCATGGTTTAATAAAGTTCAAGCCGGACAAACATTGTCGTTTAAAATAGTTGATGACATGGCTGAACGTGACAATCTCATTAAGAAGTACATAGATCAGGGATATTCACTCTCTTTTTGGGGCGTTCACACAGACCCTTTCACATGGACTGTGACGCTCAGCAAATGACTAAATACGCATCCCACCCCGTCCTAATTTTGTCACCCTTAGACCGAATGGCTTTTACCATCAGCCCTGCAGACCTTAAGGAGATATTCTCTATAAACTCATCTAGAGCACTTTTTGCCGTTTCTGGCGCCTTATCTACAGAAATACTTCGAGGTACTAATAGCTGTATTAGTTTATGTAGTGAAATTAATAGCAATAACTCTGGTGTAGCCCTTATCGACCCCAGTCGCTTGGACCTAGACTCATTCGTTACACATCTAGTTAATAAGAATGAACTAAGTATAGATGGGCAAACAGTCTCATATAAATCATTAAGTAGTCATGAAATAACATTCACCACTGATTTAGAGTCGTCTACTCAAATACACCAGATCCATATAATTAAAGGAACTAACAATGTCGAAAACGAGAAAAATTCCAGAAAAATTAGTTATTAGCAACACTCAGCAAATACTATCGAATATAGACGCAATACATAGCACTAGCTCGTTTATTACTACTATTGCAGAAAGTGAATCTCACGCTATTGAGACACTACGCGACCTTTTAAATGCAGCGGCCATACAAGCAAAGCAACGTGAAGAAGAAGAAGCGTTAGCTCAAAAACGTGCCGAGGAACAAAAAGCGCTTGATCAACAATCAATAATGGAATTTATGCAGCGTTTACCTTCTTTCAGCCATGTATCTGACTCACAGGCGCTTCAGATAATTAAAGAACTACAGAACCCTCAAGAACAAAAACGGACGCGCAAAAGGCCGAACACTAAGAAAACTACTAAAATGACCCAGAACCCCTCGGAAACACTGACTCAAAACAACGACATAAATACATATTAATTTAGTAGTACACTAAATTTTAATGAATTTTCCATTAGATTTTTGGAGAGAATTTTGAAACCAAACATTTTAGCTGTATCCGTTCTTTTCTGCTCTGTCTTACCAGTGCATGCCGCAACTAGTGGGGTTTTAGATGGCATCAAAAGCTTTTTTCAGCAAGAAAAGCCGCCTTCCATTACTATAAATTTCAATGATGATACTGCTCAAAAACTTAAACTATCTGCACAGACTCTTCAAAATCTTTTCGCTATGGGGGAAAATATTACACTTAGCAACTACTATATCTATTCTACTGATGACTGCACTGTTCAATCTTCACGATTTAGAAAAATAGTAGAGACGAAAGCAAAACAAAAATTTAGCAAAAATGTCAGCCATAATATAAATTCATCAGATAATAAAAATGCAGTCAAAGACAGCACAGACATTTCTCAGTTGATACAGAGCTGGCAATTGCATATTGATTCGCTTAAAAAAACTAAAGACGGCATTTCAGTGGAAGGTAAGCTAAATGTCACAGGTTTCGTGTTAAAACATCCATCTTCAATTGCAATGAAATCGATTAGAGAATCATTACATGATGGTTATAAAAATTTAATGGTTTGTTATAAAGATATTGTCCAACAACGATCATTGTTAGATTAGATTAGACGAGGCGAACTTAGCAATGCAACAAAGAACCCACTCCTATAGATCTCTAATTGCAGAACTTACAAGTATTATAGACACATGCGATCAACAGACGCACTTACTGATTGAAGAGCTTCATCGTCTAAATTTGATCCATTGGCTTACCAATCAATTGGATTTCACAGAGATCCAACACATTGCCAATCTATCAAATAACATTCGGACTTTAGCTGTGCTGGGATTAGATCTAAAGCGAACAATTGCGAGTATGAATAGACCGCCGTTCGCAACAGTTAATCCCACCCGTCACAAAGAGGCGATGCAACAAATTATGGACCCGCTAGCTCGCTTAACAAATATCTTAACAGTACGCGATGATGCTGAGTCCACACACTCCACGCTAACTAATAGGGTCCACCAACCCTTTCACGATATGCAAACAAGCAATATAACTCTTCAATAAGTTATTAATTGATATAATGGGCATAATGTAGATAATTGCAATTTTAACATTAATATTAATTATCTACATATGCCTACACAAAGCCGTACGAAGCGCATCAACGCCACAGTCACAGAAAACATACTAGTGATTGCTGTCCCCGCAAATAAGACTCAATACAAAATACGCTTACCACACAAAGCTAAATTGCCCCTGCTGTTTGAGAAAGTGCTTAAAGACCTAAGAATAGGCGTTTTAGTTGATTGGAATAAAAAGCGATCGAGCAGGTTGTACACCGACTTTTCTCTTCGTTACATACCCTTCCAGTAGCCAAGGCTTTAACTCTTTGTTATGCGAATAGTTTGTAGTGCCCTATGTGAGGAAATTTTGCTCTGAACTCGCTAAAATAACGATTAAATTCAACAATTAAATAAAAAGGACTTCGGTAATGAGCATTATTAAAAAACTACTTAATGTAGCACTTTTAGTTGCTACTACATCTTCTTATGCAATTGGCATCTCAACTACGACGGTCATCTTACAGCCAGATACTCATTATTCACATTCCGAACATTACAGCTCAAGCGATCTTACTAACAAAAGCAGAAATGAGCTCGTTTCAATTCGAACCAAAATAATCAACGGGTTAAACCGGAACATCAACATTCTCAAACTTATCGCAGGGAACACATTCGACTATAAGGTTCCTCTACTCAACAAAATACTCTATAACAAAATCGACATTATCGATGATATTACTCGTGCTACTGTAGGTTATAACACGCTGGTGGACGAGATTAACGAAGTTATCGATAACAGGATTAGTATGCGTAACGCTAGCAGAGTATCTATGTTTATCGAAGACGGAACCACGTTTTACAGATCTAATAAGTGCAAAATTCAATCACAACTGCTTTCGCTGACTCCAGGCCAAATGGCTGTAATTAAAATGAAGTGCACAACCCGATATAAGGGATCTGTAACCAATTATATGAATGTTTCCCTCGACCTAAGTTATCGCCTACATGTTGGCCGCGAAAAGCCCTTTCAGCTCTCTCCATTCGACGAGACACAACTTAAAAAGAGCTTGGTTATTCATGGTTCCCAAGATGATTTCAACGTCAAAACAGTTATTAATTATTCAATCAAGCTGAACGAGGCCTAGACAGTGCCGATTAAATATTTCCATTCCATTCTTCTGGCTTTTTGGCTTGGCATTAGTGGCCAAGTCTTTTTCGATGGATCATTAGTGCCCCTGATCTTTGGGCTCTTAATAGGGCTGGTATTAGATATTATTACAGCTACCTACAGCCACCAGCGACCCCGATCGCTCTCTTTCCGTAGATGGGCGTCACACGCAAAACGTTTTTTTAGCATTAAAAAGAGTACTGCCTATAAAGGCGATGAAGGAGCAGTAAACTCCGATAACTTCGAGAGCCTTTGTTTGTGTATTAGCTATTTAGTAGGGGCAGCAACATTTTCTTATGACGGGGTTATAAGTAGCGGTACTAAAGCTGCTCAATCTAGAATCCTCGCATTGATATCCAAATCAGGCTATGGGTCAAAATCCAATTATGGGCATGATAACCCTGATGAAGTAGCCCTACAGCTATCCTATTTACAAGAACATATTCACAGAGAAAACTCATTCTTCGCACTTGCTTGCTTGAATAGCGTTCTTTATGTCAGCTATGCAGACGGGACTCCAAACGAACATCAAAAATCTATAATCTCTCAGATAGTTTATGTTTTGCGCGTTTCTGGCCCGTATTTCGAAGAAGCTTTACGAGAAATAAAATCCGTAAAACAGATGGAAATCCCTGAATGGGCAAGAATGCTTTCCAAAATGGACTTATCATTCTTCCAACAAAGAGCTCAATCGGAAAAACACTCATACTCATACAATGATAATGCTAAGGAAAAACGTCAAGCTGATGTTAATGATCATTCGAAATTAGCCGATGCTCGGAGACTCTTTAACGCTAATGAAAGTTTAGGCCCGAAAGAGCTCAAGACTATTTATCGTCGACTTATTAGCATACACCATCCTGACAAAGCCATTGCCAAAGGCGCCAATGAGTCCAAGATCCTAGAATCGAAAATCATGACGCAGAGAATTCAAGACGCTTACGAGGTGTTAAAAGCCGCTTGTTAATGGTTTTCTCCCGTCCTTATCGACATTGACTAGAAGGGTTTAGTTATTCAAAACCTTCTAGTCAACGTCTTAGAAACTATTTCCTCCTCTCATTCGTTGAATCTCTTTTTAAATAGCCTTATATTGCGCATAACGCATCAAATGAGGCTTACATGAAACTATTTTCTCTATCAGTTCTTAAAATAATTCACCTACTAGCCATTGGTATTTCGATTAGTGCTATCTATACGGCATTTACTAGCAGCATTTTCCTAGGAATAGTTAGTATTGTATTTTCCATTTTTGCTCTTGCTGTAACTAAGGGCTTAATTATCGGCCGCACAATGGCAATACAGCAAATCTATCCTCTTTAGGCGGTACCGCCCTTAACCTTGGTGTGTTAATAGCTTTTAGGTGCGGTCAGGGCCGGTGTTTTAGTCATATTTGATATCCTTTTACTATAAAAGGAGATTAAATATGATTACTTCACAAGAACTATCCGAAGCACTTGATGCACTATTTGGACCATCGCATTCACTTCGAGTTTGGACCGGTAGAATTTCTAAAAGACAACAAGAGAAATTTTTCGGACTTAGTTTTGGGGACGTTACACTTTGCCTTTCGGAGGTGGACTCAGTCATTTTAGCTCTTAAGCCACATAAGCAAGGCCCATTTCTACACGATGGAAAACACTTTCGAAGCATTGCAAAGTACAACATAAAAAAACCGCTTCTTTCACATGCTTATTTAAAAAATAGCACATGTTATAAGGCAATCTACTCATTAATGAATGCCTATAAAACAGCTAAGCAACAATACTATTAGGACCGAATATGTTTGCAATAAAACTATCACATACTAAATGGAACTGGCGACTGTCACCAGTGAATCTAATGATCAATGGTATTGGGAAATGGCTGTGGATTCCTGTTATATGCCTCTTTATTTTATACCCTCTAGCTAGAACCTATACAAACTCCACTGGCAGAGCTGTTACCGGATCTTTCAACGCGCCCAGTGCTATTATGGCCAGTCAATATGTAAAGAAAGTCGTAGGGACCTCTGGCGCTTTCACAACGAGGCCTATTTCTGACATTGTACGCTTAGAAAAAAAGAAGCACCCCAAAGAGCTCTTTACAGAACTGCCGCAAACACCCCTTCTTAAAAAGACGTATGACAAATATTTTGCTCTTCACTGCATGGCCAAAAATAATTTAAGGTACCACTACAAAGAAGACATCGATATTGCTTACACCCTAATGGCTGATGGAACTGTTAAATACTATTCAAACAAGTGGGAATTTGTAAAACGAAACTGGGTAGGACGCACCCCTACGATAAGCGTACCGGCTGAGAAACAATGCATTGAAACCATGATCACCTTAGATTTGCTTTTTAAATCAGTAAGACCTCTCGAGACTACTGGCATGTTTTAATAGCTCGGACCTCCCTCCCCCCCCCCTAGTGCAATAAAGTTCATACGCAATGATCTTTATTGCCATCCTCTCTTACTCAATTCATGTCACCACCAGCTCCTTAGGCTCTGCCTTTCACCGTGTACGCTTTATAGTCATATTGATTTGGCTCGACCGCCTAACCACCTCCGCAAGATTTATCATTACTCCTATCAGAAACATATTTAGGAGCACCAACATGAACAGTACATTAGTCAATGATTCTCTAGTCACAAAAATTAAACATGCGGCCAGCGAACTTTTAAAAATTTCGATCTATTTAGAAAAACAAAAGTCGGTAGAAACCCTTGCTCGAGCATCTTCGAGCCAGGTAATTACGTCTTATGATAAAAAATGTTGGCGTAAGCTTGGCCGTACTCTGTCTGTCGCTAACTTGGATTGGATAAGTGTCGTAGCACACGACATCTCCTTTGCCCTTTACGGTTTGATTGGTATTCAACCACTGTTGCAAGACCACGGTTACAAACTAAAAGACTCCGCCGATCGTATCGAATCTATAAAAAGTTGGTGCGTGGATAGACCTTTGTCCTTTCTATTTAGCATGCCGAGTCAAATTCGAGCGCTAGATCTACCCCCTGAAATAAATGTTTTAGGGTTTGATACACGCATGCAAGCCGTTTCAGCGGCCCTATACGAACGCATGACTGTCATTAATGGGTCAGGAATGCCTCATTATGACGAACTGCTAAACAACCTACCGCCTGAGTATTACTACAACGGTGATTCTCGCAGTCTATTGGTGTACACCATTGAAGATGTTCGTCACAACGTGGGGGATTGGTTTTGGTTTGATGAAGGTAAAGCAATGAGCCGTGCCATCGAACTAGACGAGATTAAATCACTACCATCAGGTCGTATCCTCAATGTATTAACCGGCGAAGAAAAGCAAGGAAACACCTTAACGGTGAGTTGAGACAGAAGGGAGGAATCACGAGCGATTACTGGAATATGAATAAAACTCATTATATAGTGTAATTGACTTAATGAAGATAACTGACTTAGTTAATTATAAACATAAATGGAGATATTATGAACCGCCAACAACTTATTGATCAGATTGCAGAAAAGACAGGCCTATCTAAAGCCGCTTCAGGCAATGCTTTAGCTGCAACATTGGAAGCAATCACGCACACAATTGCTAAAGGCGAAACTGTCCAACTAATTGGTTTTGGTACGTTCAAAACCTCACATCGTGCGGCGCGCTTAGGAAAGAACCCTAAGACAGGTGAAGAAATCGAGATTCCTGAAGCTCGAATTCCAAAGCTTAGCTTCGCAAAACATCTAAAAGATGTGGTAAATGGTTAAAGACTATCGATAGGAAGAGCCGCGTGAAGCGGCTTTTTTTTTGGCTTATAAACCTCTAGATACGAAATATATTGACGATTAAATATTATCTGAAATATCATTGTCTAATTCATTGAGTCCATTAGACCAATTAATCTTATTATTCACTTTAGCGATCTAGAAAATATTTCCGTGAAAACTAAATCATACAATCTTATCGCTATGACTGAAGACTTTCTCGTTGTGTCCTTCGATTGGCGAGTACAGCCAAGCCTAATCGTTCAGCATCTAAAAAACACGAATATTCTAGGCAATAAAAAGGTGTATGTTCACAAAACAAACACCGTGCAAGAAATCCATTGTCGATCATTCCTTATCGAAGAATGCCCCAGGTACGTCGAGGATCATATTAAGTTTATATGCTCGAAAATGAAATCTGACAAATTAAAGTACCCCTTTCGCATCTACATCTAAGCAGTAGGCACGCACCTTTAACCAAGGGTTATCTAATAGGCTAAACATGCCGTTGGTGCTGGTGGTTGGTGAATTTCTGCGAAAATTAGCACCACAAAATAACTAGGATTAGCATCATGACAACAACAACAGCAGCATCTCCATTACCGCTAGCCGACATTAGTGAGTGTGAAAATGCGATCAATAAGGAAATACACAAGCTCAATGCCCATCTGTTATTCCAAACTTATTCTGATATTGAACGATTCGTACAAATCAGTTTTATATCAGAAGTTGCCAAGAAGCAGGACTCACCAAGTAATTTCGAAGAAATCTATTACAAGTATGTCCGACCAATCTACATGTACCGATTTTTCTTTAACTCCTTTCTCTCAACTGAGTTTTTCGCTGAGTATTTTGATTTGCCTATCAAGACAGCAATGGAAGTAATTGAGAAAGGACGTCATCTTCACGAGAAATATTTTGAATGTTGCAATCTTTCTAAAGATAAACACACACCTATCAAATAATTATCAAATAATTATCAAATAATTATCAAATAATTATCAAATAATTATCAAATAATTATCAAATAATTATCAAATAATTATCAAATAATTGTGGGGACCTTGCTTCATAGGTCACCACCCTTTTGAACATTCACAGAGGGAAGTATAAATGAAACGCAACAAAACTAAGTCTGCAAACAAACCTCCTAAAGAAGGCCAATGCCCATCATGCCACGGTGAGGACTTTTCTCATTATATTGGTATTTATGGATATGAAGCCCATGTATGTAAGTCTTGTGGTTCGTACTCAGATACGACGCATGGTCAACGCGATGCGGACGAGTGGAGTATGCGCTATGCATCCATTGGCTATTACAACTACCGTGAAGCCAATTTTATTGGAGCTTAGCATGACTTACGCATTAACCATCAGAACGCAATATAGCCAATCTGAGGCTGATTAATATTCAAAATTTTGGATTTCGTATGACAACCACAATTAAATCAAATGGCTTACACGCTCAATCTTGCTTGTTTGACGTGTACTTTAGCTTAATGGCTCGCGTATATCTAAGAGAGCAAAATTTTTCATTATCTGATGCTAGCGCTGAAGTTGTCCCAGCGGTTACCAGCATCATTGAGATGGCTCGTGCTCAAAATGTAAGACCGAATTCACAGGTCGAAGCCTTTTATCAGAAATGCCTTATCGAACACAACAAAGGGCGTGTGTTTACGCATATTCGGCCTTTGATAAAAATCCTTGAAACTGAAGTAGAACATAACAGATTACGAGATTGCTTCACTACATTAGTTAAGCCCTATTCGCCAACCACTCCCATCTTTTATAAAGAGATTCCAAAATACTTCTCTAAACACTCAGTAGATGGTTTTAAAGCTATATGCGTGAACTCTTTCTCCGACGATGAATTGCAAGCTGATGCACCAGCCATTATTTTTTCTCGTCAAGAATTCGAGTCTAACTGCTTCAAAATAGGCTATATAAAAAATTCTATCGAAGTTCGGATCATCGCGCCTCGCTACGATACAAAGCTACGCGATCAGATTATTGAATTGTTCAACGTTTTTAATCTTAAGGCTACCTCAGCATCCAAGGTTTTCTTAAAAAACAATATGCAAGTTTGGTCCTTTAAACTAGACCCTCTCACAACAGAGAAAGAAAGTATTGCAGCCTCTGAGCGAATGAACATTCAGATTCAGAAAGTTACCAATGAATACTCTGATGGAGATAAGTTCTTTGTGTACCTCGAAGATGAACAAAACTCTAAACGTGGATTCTCATCTTTAGCCGCAACTCAAAAATTTATCGATCGCATTCTGATTGATGCGATCGGAATTACCAGCGACTGCGAAGGTATCATATTGAAGAACAGCTTATTTATGCTTTCGATTCATGATAGCAATGGAACGGCAGTTAACCTACGAAGATTTTCAATCTCCAAAACCGGTTTGAAAGCCGCCTAATCATTGTGGCAACAGCGAAATCTAATGCTTTAGATTTCGCTTTCCTCAGGTATCTCGCTTACCACGATCCACCAGCCAACCACTGCAGCTCCCTCTACACAAAACTCCAGGCTGACTAAGCAAGCCTTACGTCAAACTTTTCAGTGACTGTTAAAAATATGATGTAACGGTTTTGTTCTCTACCGTAATCAGGCGAGTCTAGATTAACTGGATATCCACCTCTTAAGCCTCCGGCTTTAACAAAAGGGTTACTCTTAAAGACTGAGAGCTCTGTTGATGACAGGTCAAGAGAAAAAAGACTGATAATAGACACATCAACTAACAGCGACTTAAGGGGACTTACATGAACGCTAATCCAGAAATTGAGACTAATCTAAAAAACACCGTCACTAATGCGATTGGTAAATTGTATCCTTTCGAGATAACTTCGCTTGAAATCATCACAGCCGACATTGTCAAAGATCCTTACTCTGTATTCACAGAAAACAGCCTTTGGACTACCTCGATATCTGGAGAATTTCACGACATAAGAATCATTCAAGACAAGACTTGGAATAAAATCGAATTTATATATAGCGCTAGACATGGATTGACCAGATTCAGAATGTCAGTGGAGCATGGCGTTGTTTTGGTAGCAGCCATGATTAGACATACTCTCGACTTTGGCGAGCCAAAACTATTACTTGGCGTTGGCACCTTAGACAGGAAGGGTGATATTGTGCATTTTTTATCTACCTCTGACAGTCTCTTTCATCTACAGCCAGATTGGAATGAAGACAGTATAGGCTTAACCACATTTAAAAAGTCTAGAGAAATCTTTTCTGAGAATGCTTGGCGGTATTTAAACCCAACTAATACCTACAAATAGAAAAATTATAGTTTGATACAAAGCGCTCTTTTAGGAGCGTTTTTTGCGTCGATGTGGCCACCCATCTAATCCATCATCATGCTTCTAGGTTTAGATCTAGGAGCCGACAAGAGCAGCCCCTCCATCCCAGATTACAAGAACCACAAAAGCCCAGAATCTCTGAAGGTTTACACCTTTAACCTTTCGGTGAGGATATAGCATAACAGCACACCTCTTCTCTCTACGCTAGTAAATATCCGTCAAAATGGACTTACACCAATCAAAAAAAAGGGCTATCAGACGTGGAAATACAAATTCAAAGCTTTTCAAAAGACGTTTTCGCTCAGCGATTATCTGAATGCATCACCACCACCAAAAACTTGGCTTTTCAGAACATTTCTAAGACGAACAATAAGCTTAAGCTGGTGGTTAGCACACAACTCCTCGGTGCCCACCACTGGTTTAAAGGTACAAAACATACAGAGACCGTAATTGGCAAAGGGAAAGGCCTACGACTTACTCGCGCTGTACTTGGATTAACTGAACCAGTTAAAAAAATTTATGAACGATCTTATAAAAAAGGAACCGGCCGTAAGGAAGAAATGATCGATATCCGCAACCAATCTCACATAACAGATGCGTTTTGCGGCGCCAAACGGGCTCATATAGTCATTACGAAAGATGAGATTCTAATTACTCCTCTTTTTGATGCTAGCAATTTCGTAAACAAGGCCGGAAATATTTTCATTCCTGATATCTCTATCGTTAAAGATGCAATCATCTCGGTTTTAGATACAATCGAAGCTAACAAACTCACACACATATCCTTCAAAGCCGCTCCAGAGTTTTGGGAATCCGATCACGCAACTATCCTCATCACCCAGTTACGCCGTCTGGGCTATACGATCGACAAGACCAACGATGATGTCAAAGCAGTGCAAAACAACAATGCTGATTTACACTATATGAATATTGAATTAACTAAATGCAAGCCGATACAGGCACCACCCGTCTCCTCTAATCCATTAGAATGTTTTGTAGGCTTTTCTGGCGGTTTTGATGCTCATCTATTAGAAAGAGAGGGCTTTGATGTTACTAGCGCTCTTGAATGGGCCCCACCGGAGAAACGCGATACTACAGATAAGTCAGAGCACTACGCTTTATCGCTAATGATGAACACTAACGTCAAACATTTATTCAATGAAGATATTTATTTTGCCAACATCCCTTTTATTGCAGAGCTAAACAAAAACATAGGACATGCTCACTTTAGTTTAAGCTGTACAGACTTCAGCTCATTAAAGACAAAAAAAGCGCGCGCTAAAGCAATAGATGAACTCACTACTAGCCGTGACATGTTTGTTCCTACGTTGAAATTAATTTCGAAAATGGCCCCTCTGACTCTTAGCGTAGAGAATGTACCTAATTTTGCGAACTCAGCTGAATACCAAATTTTCATTAGTCGACTAGAGCGTTTGGGATACAAAGTTTGCACTCATACTTTGAATGCCCCTCACTTTGGTGGGTTAACCTCTCGTAAACGCATGTACATCTTTGCTACTAGGCTAAACCTAAGTTTAGAACACTTTGGCGAGGTTCAGACCAAATCGGCAACTATAAGCGCATGGGATGCCGTTAAATCTGATTTCAATAATATGCGTGACGTCTCTCACACTAAATCTGTTCAAAAAGGCATTGATACAGGTCGCATCAGACCCTTGAAAGAAGGTGACAAAGTAGGACCAGCAATATTTCGAAGTCAAAATAGACAGCTTAAGGACACATGCTACTTGCTTCATAATAATAAATACTACTTGCCTACCGTAAACCAGCTAAGAGCTCTCAGCGGGATGCCTGAATCCTTCAAAATGAACTTCCTTAGTATCGAACAGCAAACCGCTATTATTGGCCAAGGTATCGACGCGGAATTACATACCGCTTGGATAGAAAGAATTAAGATTTATTTACTTGCCGCAACACATTAGTGAGCATCACTACTATAACTAAGCAGGCCATTTATTGTCCTGCTTTTATCCATCAACTATCTGCATCACACCTTGGGTGAAAATATTTTCACTCCAATCCCCCTACACACTTACCAAGTCTATCGACTTTAACAAGAAAGGGTTTGTTTATAGTAAATTAGAAAAAAACCTTAAAAATCATCACTCCTATATGGGAAAATTACATCACTCCAACACAACAACCATTAGGATTATAAAAATGAAATTGAAATTTATTTCTGTTATCACAAGCGCAATGTTACTCGCAGCATGTAGTTCAAACGACCAAAAAGAACAGGATACTAACCCTACCAACGTGCCTGATTGCGTTTTTGCTGATGGATCTAATAAAGCGGCCCCTGACTGGGTATGCGGCGCACCTATTACTGGCTATCCGCTAACCGCCGTTGGTTACAGCAACAAGTCCGGTGCTGGCCCTACATTTATGATTGACATTGCATCTACTGCAGCGCGTGTAGAGCTCGCTCAGACGCTAAATCTTAATATTCAAAACATGGTCAAGCAGTATGCTGAAACTACTGGCTCAGCTGATGCTGAAACCGTTGATCGCGTGAATTCTGTTGTTACCAAACAAGTAACAAATCAAAAACTCATTGGATCACGCGTTGTAAGACAAATGATGACTCCTTCTGGTGGTTTTGTTGTTGCTGTAGGTTTAGACCCTAAAAAAACTGAAGGCATTGCGGCTGATATTCTACGATCTTCTATGAAAAACGAAGCCGCCTTGTATCAAAAGGTTGAATCGGGCAAGGGATTTAAAGAGTTAGCGGATGAAATTGCTAAACAAAAGTAATCTGTTATAGAAGCCCTTCGGGGCTTTCTATTTCATACAGACTTTATTTATTAAACAATCTACCAATTTGTATCAGTTATATTTGTTAGTGCATCCTGCACTGCTGCCTTGTTTTCTTTCATCGCGTCTTTAGACAATTTTGGCTTAACCGGCTCTGGTTTATTACCAGACACTACACGCATCAAATACTCAACGTATTTCATCGCTACCACACCGCTATCAAATCGATTGGTTAAAAATTCTTTTTGAACTGTCGAATCTAAATCATTCCAGGTATGCAACAATTGCTCTTCTATAAAGTTTCGCTTATGTCTATCTTCTTCTTTATATAGACCTAATAGTTCTTCTAACGCTGGGCCATTGCTACTTGAGTTTGCATAGTCATTTTCTATCGCTTTAACTAGCCACGCAGACGCATTTTTTATAGGTACACTTTTCTTATTCTGAGACTGCAATAACTCCAAATTTGATAAGCATCGTTCTACACCGTATGTATCTAACAAAGCACTCGCGTTTTTACTCGCTAAGAATTGTAAAAGTTGCCTGTATGTATCATTCTTCAAGATCGCCATATCAACTTCCATATCATCACTATCGAGTCGGTATCCAAATCGAGCCTCTATCTCGAAACGAATTGTTTTCACTGCCACACGTGAATTAGCTTTGCGACGATCGGGTAATGAATACGTTACATTTATATCCGTTTTTTGTAACTCTTTTACAGCTAGATCTAATACTAATTCTTGAAACTGATTAAAGCGTTTAAACTTGTTACCTACATCGAGAAGATCTCTTAGCGTTGCATATTGAACGTTTCGAGTTAACTTGAAATTACCAGCTTGCACACTCCTTAACGATAGAAAGGATCTAAACAATTCATACAAACGAATTGAATAGTATGAACTAAGCCCATGGAGCTGATGCAAATGATATTTTGTAAAATGACTTCGAAGATTTATTAGATAGGGCTGGATATCTGGGTGAAACATAAATTGTGCCTCACCTGTATCATCATCCCAAGATGATTTATAGAATAGATTTACTTTATCATAAGACAATATATTGTCTACAGCACCCGTCTTTGGGTTTTTTTTAGGCAAACGAATAACTTGTTGCTGCAGTTTATAAGTGATTGCATCGATAGATTTGTATAACCACTGAATCGTAGCAACTCCCATGTCTACGAGCTCTTTCCTCGTGAAAGACATCATCCCAATACTGTCGCTGTACGGATTAACTTTCGCTATGAGTGCATTCACTAATTTCAACTCTACAGCGTTGAGATTTCCGTACCTACCGAATATAAGCGCGTTATCTTTGTATACAATTAAATGCTGACTATTCCTAAACTCCACTTCTGATTTTTCATCATACATGTCGTCTTCTTCAAAATTTTCATACTCACTTACACTAAATAAGTCTGACGTAGGTTCTTCTAATATAGATCCGGTTACCCCATCGAAAAGTGAGTTTTTGCCCGACATTATTTTTCATCCTCTCGAAGACAGCACGTATTTCTGCAGTCTACAAATAATAAATTGAGTAGAAAAGCAGCATCCATTTGATTTTAGTTTATTGGATATGAGGTCCTGTTACCATCTTTCTTTAAAGTGAAAACCACTTTTTTGAAACAATTATGGTAAAGATTCACGCTCATTCAGACCTAATTTTAAACAACACTGGTAAAGATACAGATAGTTACCATGAGAGTTTAAAATTCGCGGCCAAAATCGGGACTGAACTGGGCTTTGCCCTCAACCCCAAGATTTAAACAAGTATGGTAAAGATCCATATAGTTACCATGGGAATTTAAAGCTGGTGGCCAAAATCGGGACTGAACTGGGCTTTGCCCTCAACCCCAAGATTTAAACAAGTATGGTAAAGATCCATATAGTTACCATGGGAATTTAAAGCTGGTGGCCATAATCGGGACTGAACTGGGCTTTGCCCTCAACCCCAAGATTTAAACTAGTATGGTAAAGATCCATATGGTTACCATGGGAATTTAAAACTGGTGGCCATAATCGGGACTGAACTGGGCTTTGCCCTCAACCCCATGATTTAAACAAGTATGGTAAAGATCCATATAGTTACCATGAGAATTTAAAGCTGGTGGTCATAATCAGGACCGAGCAAAGCTTTTGGATGGAAGCCTACGTTTGAAATAACATTGGTAAAGATTTATTAGGCCAGAAATCAATAAGCTTTACCTTTAACAGCTAGAGATAAACCTCGGATTTAAGTTATGTTGTTAAAGCTAGCTACCTTTACCACCTAAGGCGATATATCACAGGATTTTTTGAAATTATACCGGTAAAGCTAGCCGCCTTTACCACCTAAGGCGAAAAATGTAGCTTTGGTAATGGTTGTTTACATCGATCTTTACCAGAATTGGTAAAAAGGCCCTATCTAAATTTGAAATTTTACCAGTAAAGCTAGCCACCTTTACCACCTAAGGCGAAAACTATAACTTTGATTCAGTATGAATACATCGATCTTTACCAGCACAGGCGAAGAACCCTAGCCCATATATTAAACTATAACGGTAATGTTAGGTATTTTTACCAGCAAACTTGTAATGTTAGACACCTTTACCATCTATGGCGAAAATTAAACTCATCAACCTTTGCCAGCAAAAGCGAGACATTGCAGGATATTTGAAATTATTCAGGCAAAGCAAGCTGACTTTACCACCTTAGGCGAAAACTGTAGCTCTGGTTTACCATTCTTACATCGACCTTTACCAGCATAGGCGAAGAGGTCCAATCCATATTTGAAACTATGATGGTAATCTTAGATATCTTTACCACTTAAGGCGAAAACTGTAGCTTTGATTTGGTATGAATACATCGACCTTTACCAGCATAGGCGAAGAGGTCCAATCCATATTTGAAACTATGATGGTAATCTTAGATATCTTTACCACTTAAGGCGAAAACTGTAGCTTTGATTTGGTATGAATACATCGACCT
>NZ_JBAKAS010000013.1:0-123610 GCF_038155025.1 Marinomonas sp. TI.3.20
CCCACAAATGAGGGTCACATTAAGTTGATCAGAAGCCGTAAACATGAGTCTTTTATTCCAATTTAAAAAATGAAAGACTTTATGGTTTTTGGAAGAGACTGCTATGTGGGGTTTAGCCGACGCTCACATATTAGCCTGCGAAGCCTGTGCCTCTTTTTTACCCTTACCCCCTAAACCAATTCTACAAATTCATCCAGATGCCAAAATTCTAATCGCAGGACAGGCTCCTGGTCGAAGAGCCCATGAGTCAGGGTTGCCCTTTGACGATCCTAGTGGTGATAGGCTTAGAGACTGGCTCGGTATTTCAAAAGACGTTTTTTATGATGAAACAAAAGTAGCATTAGTTCCAATGGGGTTTTGTTTTCCGGGAACGGGAAAGTCTGGAGATTTGCCACCAAGAAAAGAATGTGCCGATCTTTGGCGCGCTAAGCTTCTTTGTCAGCTGACAAAAATAAAACTAACCGTTGTGCTTGGTACTTATGCACAGGCGTACCATTTGAAAACAACAGGTAAAATGTCAGTAACAGAGCAAGTGAAAGCCTCAGAGTTTTGGCTCGAACAAGGTAAAATTGCCTTGCCCCATCCTAGTCCGCGAAACAATCGTTGGCTTAAGCAAAATCCATGGTTTTCTACAGAGATACTACCGGAGCTCAAAGTGCGCGTTAATTCGTTGCTTCAGGATCCCGAGTCATAAGGTAATGTTCTATTCCATCTTCTATATAAGGGGCGGAAACCGTAATAAAACCATGTGACTGATAGAATTTTTCAAGATGCGATTGTGCGCCAATTTTTATCGGTATATTTGGCCATAGCTTGAGTGTCTCTTGCACTGCATTCTTCATGAGTATGTGTCCTATTTTATCTTTACGATTGTCCTGCTCAACAACAACTCGCCCTATACTGGTATGAGCTGGGTAGCAATCCTCTTTTGCCAAGAGCCTGGCGTAAGCAATGATATGGTTGTCTTTCAGAGCATACAGGTGTCGAGTATTAGGAAGCGTGTCTAGGCCATCTAATTCAGGAAAAGGGCAGTTCTGTTCAACCACAAAGACATTACAGCGCAGCTTTAGTAAGTCATATAAAATGAAAGTGGATAGCGCGTTAAACGGCTGACAATGCCATGTGATCATTATTATTACCTATGATTTTTTTGTTAGCTTATTATGCCTAGGAAGTCTCTTTATGAATATGATAGAGAATGAAAAAAGGGCTATAGACGTCACCGTTGCAACCTATATACCTGAAAAATATCAATATTTCTAGCATACGAGTGGTATAGGAATTTGCTTTTACTGGATGAAATTTTACTTTGAAATTAATGACGTTTCGAATTTTTTAATAAAGCGAAAGCAAGATAGGGTAAGAGCTGTGTTGTTTCTTTATGAAGAAATAAAGAAGCACAAAAAGATAAGCATAGAGGCTTTTTTAATTATAGGACCATTCCCGGATGGAGTAAGCCAAATGTCTTCTTTTAGAAAAGAAGGCGCTTACTCAATGGTATGTTTGGTTTACTGAGCTGAACAGATTAAGCGTGCTGAGCAGAAGACGATACAAATGCAGACTTAATTTTAATCGCTACTTTTTTAACGGCTTTTACAGCAGAAGAAATACTAGCAACAATGTATTCGGCACGTTCAGCACGAGCAATCATTTCGTATTTTTCAGCTTCACTTAGATAAGGTGTGTTTACTTTTGTTAGCATAGTAGCAATAGATTGTGTGTTTTTCATGATGTATTCCTTGTTAGTTGTTTACTTTCAAAACCATCAAAACAAACTCCGTTTCGATGGTTATATAGTAGAAAGTATCGCTAAGGAAGACAAACGAGAAAATATACACTAGAAGATGAATAAAACTAACCAATTAGTCAATATTGAAAATAATAAGCATTATGTGCTTTTATCGCCTGTCCAAGATTCAAAATGAATTGCTTTTTTTGCATCTCGTCTTGGAAGCCAACCGAAGCGTTCTAAGTCCGGTTTTGTCTGAAATTTATCCACATAGCCAACGCATAAATAGGCAATCACATCAATGCTATCGGGGATATTTAATGCTTTCTTAATAACCTCATCGTGAACAATACTTACCCAGCCAACACCGATATTTTCAGCTCTGGCAGCCAGCCATAAGTTTTGCACAGCACAGACAGAACTAAACAAATCCATCTCAGGTTTTACCGTTCTTCCTAATACAACAGATCCCGTTCGACTGCGATCACAAGTGATACAAATACCTAAGGGCGCTTCTTCTATGCCCTCTAGTTTTAGATTTTTATATTGTTCTTTGCGATTGCCTTGAAACATTTCTGCAGATTGAGCGTGAGCATCTAGAAAGCCTTGTTTGATTTTGCTTTTAGTCTCTGAACTTTTGATAATAATGAAGTCCCAAGGCTGCATAAAACCGACACTAGGGGCATGATGAGCTGCCAGTAAAATACGCTCTAATACATCATCTGGAATGGGCGTATTAATAAATTCACTACGGACGTCACGGCGAGAAAAGATAGTTTTATACACCGCATCCCGTTCTTCTTGAGATATTTTCATAATCGCCTTTTGGATCTATTCTAAAGGTGGGCATTATGACGTTGAATTTACGGGGAGGCTAACGCGTGGATAACATTAAGAGATGAATTTTGTTCATCTCTTATAAAGCCCACATCAGAAAATGTGGGCTTTATATCTTTTTAAAGTAAGTTATAAACTGTTTGATGTGTATGTGGCGATTGTGACGCTAATGTTTAAGGTATTTCTATTGACCGTAAACTTCGTCTATTACTTGTTTTAGACCGGCATAAATCGCAGAAGCACCACATAGAATCCCTTCATAACCAGCGATATGTTGGATAGTGGTATTGCCTGTGTAATCACCAAGAGCGAGCAAGAAAAATAAGATAGCTAATGTTGAGAATACGATTTGCAGTGGTTTATTAATACGTAATGTGGCGATAAATAAAATACTTGTAAAAATGCCCCAAAGAATGAAATAGGCAACCATAGACGATCCTTTAGGGCCGTCCCAAAGTCCCATTTTTGGTAAAAGAAGCAGTCCGACTAAAGTTAACCAGAAAAATCCATAAGAAGTAAAAGCAGTCGTTCCGAAAGTATTTCCCTTTTTCCACTCCATAATGCCTGCAATAACTTGCGCCATCCCACCGTAGAAAATGCCCATGGCTAAAATCATAGAACCTAATGGAAATAGGCCAGAGTTATGAAAATTTAACAATACTGTCGTCATACCGAAGGCCACTAGGCCAAGGGGAGCTGGGTTTGCTGTTAGATCAACTTGTTTGATTAACGTTGTTTGGTTTTCCATAGATACCTTCTTATTATATTTATTTTAGGAGTTACATTTCGATCTAGAAGTATTTTTATCATGACTAGATCTCGTCATCCCGTGAGTTCTTATGTTCAGGAATGAACTGCCAAAGACTATAATGTTGGCTGAGGTAGTGAGTACAGTCCGACTTTAGTCGAATATAAAGATGACATTAACCTCTATTTTATTGAACATAGTACTACTGGAAGTAGATTGTTTTTTTTGATTAAGGCTAAGAAAACAGCGCTGAGGCAAGGGATTACTGAATTGAAGGGTATATTTTGGCGAACTGAAGTAATGCTATTTTATTTTATTTGTTAGAATTAAATAAATAAGAAATGACGGTTAAATTAATTTATTTCCCTATTTTTTGCTCAATTTTCTGATCTGATAAGACTAAGAGATGAAGCTACTCCACCTCTTATCATTAACCTGCCTTTTGACACACTGCCGTGAGTAGGGGATCATTTTCGTTAAGCGGATACCAATGACTGTCTTGTAGATGTGAAGGATTAAAAGACTCAGTGAAATCTGTTCGAGCATCTTTTACACAATCGACTATTTGAGGCACTCGTTTTGCTAAGTGTCGACGCTCGAAAAAATATAGGTCTACTAACACAAGATCTGGATCTATTTTATTTTGGGCTGAATTAGTGACATCAGCAGCAATAAAACGCATGGTTTGTGGATATATATAGCTCCAAGGACGCCATGGGGCTTCCTCTTGAACCGTTTTTACAACGACTAAACCTGTAGGCAACATGCTTTTTTGGTGATCGTACCAGCTGTATTCACCTTGTACTTGAAAACCTAACATTGCAAGACCTGCAAACGTTGGGACCAGCCATTTAGGGGCTTTTTTCTTAGATAATGTACGAATAAAAAGGGCGATGCCTGCGCCTCCTATTCCTGCAAATACCGTTGCTATTAATTCCCAAAACATAATTATTTCTCTTTAATTATTGTGTGTTTTGTATTCAATCGAGAATAAATCAAAATAGAAAGATCGAGTACCATTATGACACTCGATCTTTCTTATCCATCAATATTAGTGATCGACTGCCTTACCCGCACCTTGTGGATAACGCACACTTTCTACTAGATCTTGGATTGCTTTTGGCGGTGCTTCTGTCATAGAAGATACCAAGAAAGCAACAGAGAAGTTAATAACAGCTCCAATTGCGCCAAATGACAATGGTGAAATACCGAATAACCAGTTGTCTGGTGTATTGGCAAAAGAGGCCGTACCTGGAATAAATAACCAACCTAGGAATAGGAAAATATACACCAAGGTAGAAATCAAACCAGCCAACATGCCCGCTACAGCACCCTTACTATTTACTCGTTTAGAGAATATTCCCATCATTAGTGCTGGGAATATAGAGGCCGCAGCGATACCAAAGGCGAGAGCCACAACCTGAGCTGCAAAGCCAGGCGGGTTTAGACCTAAGTAGGTAGCAACCACGATAGCGACAAACATGGCCATCCTCGCGGCGAGCAGCTCTCCTTTATCGCTAATATTGGGGTTAATGGTTCCTTTTATTAAGTCATGACTGATCGCGGACGATATGGCGAGTAGCAAGCCTGCAGCAGTTGAGAGTGCGGCAGCAAGACCCCCAGCAGCAATAAGACCAATGACCCAGCTTGGAAGGTTTGCAATTTCAGGGTTAGCCAATACAAGAATATCTCGGTTAACCACTAGTTCGTTACCTTTCCAGCCTCGTGCCGTCGCTTCTGCTTTAAACGCTGGAGTATCGTTATAAAGCTCAATACGACCATCAGCATTTTTGTCTTCAAATTTGATTAACCCTGTTGTTTCCCAGTTTTTAATCCAATCAGGACGTTCAGCGTACTCAATAGGTTGCGATGTAGGACCATCTGGATAGATAGTGCTCAATAGGTTTAATCGTGCCATAGAGGCAACAGCAGGCGCTGTTAGATAAAGTAAGGCAATGAATACCAATGCCCAACCAGCAGACCAACGAGCATCCGCTACTTTAGGAACTGTGAAGAAACGAATGATAACGTGTGGTAAACCTGCGGTACCTATCATCAATGACAGAGTAAATAGCACCATGTTTAACTTGTTATCAACATCCGCAGTATAATCTTGGAAGCCTAGTTCGCGCACAACCTCATCCAGTTTTTGCAACAAAGGCATACCAGATTCAGTGTGATTAGAGAAAAGGCCAATAGCTGGAATGAAGGTATCAGTAAGCTGCAAAGAGATAAATACAGCAGGAATAGTATAAGCGATGATTAACACCACATATTGAGCCACCTGAGTATAAGTAATCCCTTTCATGCCACCGAGTACCGCATAGAAGAATACAACGACAGCGGCAATCATTAATCCAGTATCGTTTTCAACTTCCAAAAATCGAGAGAAGGCAACGCCTGCGCCTGTCATTTGTCCAATAACATAAGTTACCGAAGCGATAATTAAACAGGCTACAGCGACTAGCCGTGCAGTACGGCTATAGAATCGATCACCGATGAAATCAGGAACGGTATACTTACCGAATTTACGTAAATAAGGCGCTAGTAACATGGCTAGTAAAACGTAACCACCAGTCCAGCCCATAAGGAATGTGGAGTTTGCGTAGCCACCGGCTGCAATTAACCCTGCCATTGAAATGAAAGAAGCAGCAGACATCCAATCAGCAGCGGTAGCCATACCGTTTAATACTGGATGAACGCCGCCGCCAGCAACGTAAAACTCTTTCGTTGAGCCAGCTCGCGCCCAAAAGGCTATGCCAAAATAGAGTGCGAATGAAGCGCCAACGAAAAGCAAGTTAATGGTAAATTGACTCATACTGACTTACTCCTCTAGGCCAAATTTTTCATCAAGCTTGTTCATTCTCCAAGCATAGAAGAAGGTCAAGATGATAAATACGAGAATGGAGCCTTGTTGAGCGAACCAAAATCCAAGGTCGGTTCCGCCAATATGAATTCCGCTGAGTAAAGGTCGAAAAAGAATGGCACACCCATAGGAAGCCAATGCCCATACGACCAAACAACCTAGGATAAGCCGTAGGTTGGCTTGCCAATATTGTTGTGCATTAAGATTTTGATCTGACACGGTAGATCTCCTTATTTATAATTATTTTTTCTACACCTAGTGAATTTAGCAGTGCTTTGTAAATAAAGAATCACTACTTTAGTCGAATAAGAAAAAATAATGCATAGATGTTAGCAAATGTAACAAAAGTGCAAAAAATAAGAGTCGAAAATTTAATAAGGAAAATTTATGGACCGTAATATTAAAGATAAGATGAGGCGTATTTGTGCAGAGAAAATCAATAAAAAAGGAGTAGAGGTTCAGGTTTCCTTTTATGCATTTTTTGCAAACAAGAACGATGATCCTGTGACCTTAATGCTGGTTGCTCGCTGGTGGATAGAAGAAAATCGATTTAATCACTTTGAAAAAGCCACCAAAATACGCGACATCCTTAGCGAGACAGACTTCACTTTCTCTACTTGCGATTAGTGCGACCTATGCAACCATGGATGAATTGCGCCAAATAAGGCTATTAATGCAAAGTTGGAGTGTAAATAGACTATAAATGAGTGCGATTCTTTATACTTAATAGACCCAGATGGGAAAAAATTAGAATAGCACTGTGACTCTTTGAAAAGTTGATTGGAATCCATTAAAAAATATCCTCATGATGATCTCGTTTGGCTGTTTTCGCGTAGATAATCTTACTCAGTACTTTCTTTGTTTCCCTCCACGACTTACGAAAGCATAAGTCGTTGGGTGTGCTAGGCATATGGTCAGATCATGAGGAGGTTGTTCATGAAAGGAAATAGATTTAAATGGCAATTTGCTGAATTTGATGAAGCGAGTGACATTAGCGATTTGCTAAACCTTGCATATCGAGGCTTAGACAATTGGACAGAAGAAACAACATTACTAGATGGAAAAAGAGCATCGCCCTCATTAGTAGAGCGTAGCATGAAGGAAAGCGGTACTTACTTTTTTGTTTGTCGAAATGATACCGCTTTGTTGGCCTGCATTAGGCTAACCCTTGTCGGTAACGAAGCTTACATTGGCTCGTTTGCCGTATTACCGACTTACCAAAGGTCGAGTATTGGAACGCACCTTTTGGCTGAGATTGAGCAGATTGCGACGAAAGAATACGGTGTCACTTTTTTCTCTTTACCTGTATTAACTGGGCAGAATACGCTAAAAAAATTCTATGAAAAATGTGGTTATCATAAAACAGGAAATACTGAGCCATATCCTGTTCATTTAAACATTGGCAAACCAAAAAGAAGTGATGTTACGATTGAATTTTATTTAAAGAAAGTGTGATTAGAATAGCGAGTAACACTCATTTTTCATGCACTTTACTCTCTGCTATTTAATAGGATACATCTTGATAAAAGCCATCTTTGTTGCCCCTAAAAATCGTTCTCTCCAGCTTTCTATTGAAGCGGTGAAGGTAGATGCTGGTAAAGGAATTGTAGGGGATAGAAACTACGCAAAACGTTACGAAGCCGGTTTGAATATTACTTTTGTTGAGTATGAAGAGATTGAGGCTTTTAATACCAATTTCGGTCAGAATATTGCCTTGTCTGATACGCGCCGAAACATAGTGACTCAAGGTGTGCGTCTTAATCAGTTGGTGGGTAAAGAGTTTTCAATTGGTGAGGTACGGTTTTACGGGGTTGAAATGTGTGAACCATGCTCTGCTCTAGGAAGGTCGCTCGCAAATGGAACGCTTACTGCGCCCCAGGTTGTTAAAGCATGGTTGAATCGAGGTGGATTAAGAGCCAACGTGTTAACCACAGGTATTCTAAAAATCGGTATGTCATTGGTGAGATAATAGGATTTAGCTAAGCTCTGGAGGTGATCCCAAAATGATGACTGATTCTGATACTTGATCACGACCGTTATGTTTTGCTTGGTATAACGCTTGGTCAGCTAATTGTATTAATTTATCTAAATCATCTCCTTTTTTAGGGTTGTGACTGGCTATACCGAGGCTTAAAGTCACTCTGCCTTTTTGTGAACCTTCATGAATAATGTTCGTTTCTTTTACCTTTTTACTTAATTGATTAGCGAATACGAGTGCGTCGTATTGTTTTGTATTGGGTAATAAAACGATAAACTCTTCGCCGCCATAACGTGCAACCATGCCTTTCGCATGATCAACTTCATCCTTAAAAATTTGCGACACTTGAAAAAGACATTTATCACCAGCTTGATGCCCGTAGCGATCGTTAAATAACTTAAACCAATCCAAGTCGATCATGATTAAGCTTACATCATAATTTCTTAAAATTGCTTTTTCCCAATAGCTTGTTAAGTACTGAAAAAAATGTCGCCGATTAGATATTTGAGTTAAATCATCGGTGTGACTTAGGGTCTGCAGGGATTGGTTTAATTCTATTAATTTTGCGTTGGTATTCTCAACTTCTTTTCTTGCTTCAATAGACGTTCTTTTTGCCACTTCTGTCGCTTCAACAAAAATGGAAAAAGCTTTCCCCATTGCTGCTATTTCATCACTTCCTGTTTGTGGAATCGGCACTATTAAGCCATTAACGTGTTTTAGCATGACTGAGTTTAAACGATGAAGCCGATAGATTAGATAATGCTGGATGAACCAATATGCGAAAGCCGTTAACACCAAAAATGCGATACTGAAAAGCACGATATTAATAATGACCTGACGAATTAATGCATCGTGTTTCTGTGTGGCTTTAGATGTCGCATTTTTTAGCAGCATGTAGAAGTCAAAAGAAGTAGCGCTTAACCGCTGGGCATATTGCCTTGTTTGTCTAATCGCAGAAAGTGTCGCCAAATGCTGGCTTTGAAAGCGCTGTCGAATTGAAAAGGCTTGCTCACTAGTCTGCTGTAAATCATTAAGAAGAGATGATTGTGATGGTGATAATTTGTTCATGTAATACATGTTCGCCATGAGGGCGCTAAGATTATTTTTTTGGCGTTGTAGCTCTCCACGGCTAGTTGAGTTCTGGACAAGAACAGTAATATTAATGGCTTTTAAAAACAAATTAGAAAAAAATTGCTGCTGTGGTGCGAGATCTTCTCCGGTTGGAATAGCGACTTGTAAATTACGCAATGATTTAGAGATAAATTTCTGCTGTAGAGCAAGGTTCTGTTCCTTAAGCAGGTAGGAATCAAGTATTTTAAGGGTTTTGAAGTAGGGCTTTGTCATGTCGTCAATGTCATTAAGAATGGCTTGTTCTTTAGGCGTGTTGGCGTAGAGCTTACTCCTAATAGACTCGAATACTTTTCCCGGAGTGTTACTTAAAGACTGATAGTAGACATTGCTATAATCTTGAATGATCATTTTTTCTAAGGCTTGAGATGCTATTTGTTCAGCGTCTCTAGACAGTTCAGCTGCATGTATAGCGCGTTCAAAATGAATGTTACTAAGGTTTTTAAATTCTTGTGCTTGCTGCCAGAGCACACAAATGCTGTAAGCTGTGGTAATAAGATAAAAACAGAGCACACAAAGAAGCACCAAATTTAGACGAAAACCTAATTGCTTTCTTGGGTCTAATTTTACGGTGGTAGTACTTATCATTCATTGTCTCCCTACCACTTTCTGTAACTATGACATACAGCTTGTTGTATTAATTTATTTAAACGGTGGTGCGAATAAAACACCTCCGTTTTTCCATAATGCAGTTAGGCCTCTATTCGCCTCTATTGGAGAGAGTGCCCCTAAATTACGCTCAAATATTTGCGAGTAGTTGCCAACGGATTTGATGATACGATAGCCCCAATTTTTATCTAAACCAAGTACCTCACCAATATTTCCTGTAATACCCAATAAATTTGTCACTTCTACGTCATTACTATGGCTTCGAATGGCGTCAACATTCTCAGAGGTTATGCCCTTATCTTCTGCCAAAATTGTGGCCAAAATAACAGCACGAATGATACGGTTCCACTGTGAGTCATCATCTCGAACCGTTGGGCTTATTGGCTCTCGTGAAAGGTTTGTGGGTAGGATTAAGTACTCATCTTTACGATCCGTATTATTTTCTAAAGTGATTAATAAATTCATCTTGTCTGCGCTGTAAGCGTCACAGGCACTACTTCGAAAAAACTGATCTCCTTTTGAATAGATGATACGAGTTTTAAACCGCTTTGCTGCGAGAAAATCTTCAAGATTTCGTTGAGATGTTGTGTTATTGGTGGCACAAATGGATTTACCGTCTAAATCCGCAATTGAATGGATGCCTGAGCTTTTTCGTACTAGAAAACCCTGAGTATCAAAAAAATAAATAGCAGGGAAGCTAACATGGTAAGTGCTCTCTCGGCCTAACGTCCATGTTGAACTGTACATCACTACATCAGTCGCTTTATCAATAAGGCTGGTAAAGCGTGTTTTTGAACGAACTTCGACGTAATTTACATAATTTGGGTTTTTAAGAACGGCGGCTGCAACGGCGCGGCAAAAGTCGACGTAAAAACCTTGCCAATGTCCTTTGATAGAAATTGCACTTCTTCCAGGGTCATCAGGATAGACTCCGCAATTTAAGTCCCCACGATCAAGAACACTTTTCAATGTCGATGCGTGGCTGCTTATACTGGCAGCAACTATCAGTAAAATAAAAGAAAATAAGGTTTTAGGGTGCCTAAAATACATAAAATTATCCCGATAAATATCCGTATATTTGTGAGATTTGCCTATTGTTATGTACTGTAGAGTGTTTTTATGTAAACAAGTTCGGGGTATAGGAAGAACTTTATCAACTTTTTATGTCATTCATTGAATAAAAAAAATATAACGGTGTACTGTAATCGTATGTTGTAAATCACACTGAGAAGAATGATTGCTATTCTTATATATGGTTATTTTATCAGTATTTAAAGAAATTAAAGATGAGAATTAATGAAAGGAGTTTGCTCTACGCCAATGTATTTTGTCATTGGTGCAACATAAAAAGCGCTGCAGCCAATGACAAAATAAGAAAATACTATCTAATAGTCACTAGAGAATATCTTCTACCAAAACGAAATCTCGAATATCATTGTATCGCGTATTAAAGGGTTGATTTTGTTTGATATATACGTTGTTTTGACAGTTTGTCATAATATTTTGAGCCTCTTCGAAATAGGCTTTTTTAAATGTGCTTGCTTTACTAGATATATTTTTTTCTGTTGGAATAGTAGGGCAGTCAAAAAGGTTGTTGAGAGCAAGGCAAGCTGTTTCTTGACCTTGAAAACGCCATAAATCAGTAGCTTGGTCATAAGCGTAATAAGGCAGAATAGTAAGGCCATTTTTTGCTATAAAATCAATGGCATCAAGAATAAAATCCACATCAGATTGATTCAAAAAGTAGTTAAGGTTAAAGCGTACCCAGCCTGGCTTAACGAGTTTCTCTCCATGAGAAAGAGCCTCTTGAATGCGAAGCGAACGCTGATGATTAATTCCTAATAGTTTATGGCCATAAGGTCCGGCGCAAGAACAGCCGCCTCGTACTTGAATGCCAAATAAATCATTCAATAGCGCTGTTACAAAACCATGATGTAGGTAGCCGTAATCTGTGCGGATACGAAAAGCGGTAATGGATAACCTTGGCGCTGTTGCGTGACCTAATCGCTCTATGGCGGAATTTTTTGCCCAGCGTTGATTGGTCTGCTGAACCCAGATATGTTCGCGTTCTTCGATGGTTTTCCCCCCAACACTTTGCTTAACTTGGAATACCAAGCCCGCTCGAATGGATTCTGTAATGGCTGGGGTACCGCCTTCTTCTCGACGTTCGCCTATGGGTAAAAAGGTGTGGTCATCCGGTGTCACAAACGACACAGTTCCACCACCGATCGTACTAGGAGTTGTATTTTGTATGATGGCACGTTTTACGATCAAAACACCTGGTGTACCTGGGCCACCAACGAGCTTATGGGTTGAAAAGAAAAGAGCGTCTTTATGCGCCTTTTTATTGTCTATAGGGTTCATATCGATGTCGATATAGGGAGCCGCCGCCGCAAAATCCCAAAAAGACAGGGCGTTATACTGGTGCAATAGAGAAGTGATGGCGTCTTGATCGCACAATATGCCAGTCACATTGGAAGCGGCACTAAAACTACCAATCAGTCGTTTCCCTTGGTGCTTTCTGAGATTATTTTCCAATGAATTTAAACAAACACCACCTTCTGATGATTCATCAATACGAATGACATTAGCACCTAACTCGCGCCATGGGAGTTCATTGGAATGGTGTTCATAGGGGCCAATGAATACGTAGGTGTTCGCTTTCTCGTCTTTCGTTAAAGTGCGTAAATCAAGCTGCGTGATAAGGGTGTTAATAGCACTGGTAGCGCCACTGCCACAAAAGAGAACAAGGTCTTCTTCGTCACTAGCATGAGTTGCTTGGCGAATTTGTTGTCTTGCTTGCTCACGAAATGCTGTAGTTTGTTGGCCTGTCGCATTGGCTTCCGTGTGAGTGTTTGCGTAAAAGGGCAGTACGTAATTGAGCATAGCGTCTTCGATAAACTGAAGGCTACGACCGGAAGCTGTGTAGTCTGCGTAGGTTAATGTACGTAGACCAAACGGTGTTTTTATCTGAGTATCTTTGCCAATAATACTTTCATGAATTCGGTCGATTAGAGCGTTTTTAATGTTTTCTACATTGGTCTGTGTGCAAGAGGTCTGGTCGGTACTCAGCATTCGTTTTTCCTCGGTATCGTTATTATGCCAGCGCGACGTGTGTTCACTTCTCTACTCCTACCAATTCGAAAACCTACCAATTTAAAAGTAAGTACTTACTTTATGTTTGTAAGCTATCTTTTAGACATTACTTACTTGTCTGTAAGGGTAGCGGTAACTCCGTGGTGTACTTGATTTGTTCCATCGCGAAGTTTGAGGTGACATCGGTCAACGCTGTTGCACTAATTAATCGTTTATAAAATCGGTCATAAGCAGGTATGTCTTTTACCAGTACTCGCATTAAATAATCGTAGTCTCCTGCCATTCGGTAAAATTCAACAATTTCAGGGAATTCAGCCACTACCTTGGCAAATTCCATTGCCCAATTGGCATCATGTTGATTGGTTTTGACTTGAACAAAAACCGATACACCCAATTCCAATTTATCTGCGTCTAATAAAGCAACATGACGCTTTATATAACCTGCTTTTTCAAGCTTTTGAATGCGTCGCCAGCACGGTGTTTTAGAAAGCCCAACGTGCTTCGCTATTAGATCTACGGAGATACTATCATCGTGTTGAATTAAGGCAAGTAGTTGCATATCTATGTTGTCTAAGTGCATTTTGTTCTCTTTTATTTGTTTATATTGGAAATTTATTTCTAATGATGGCGTTTAATTTTAATGTGCGCAACTCTGTTTTAAAGATAGGTCATTTTAAGAAATGAAAAACTTAGAAAAATATTTAAAATAAATATTTTTCTAAATTCAAAGCACTAAATAGTAACGAAAAATCTATTTTTTTAGACTGTTTGAAAGGGGATTATGTAAGGTATTGGTCAGTGTTATTGTTTCATTTATCGGTTGTTTTTCTATATTTTAAATATTTCTATTAGGTTTCAGTTGCGTGAATCTTTGATGACATTTCTGTTTTTACGTATCTGATTTATAGAAAAAGCTTTAGTCTAACCCTTCATTCAAGTGTATCCCTCAACCATAAAAGGAAAGATGTATGTCTAATAAAGAAGTGAAATCAATCAAAAAAGAAATCAAAGTACGTAAAGAAAAAGTGGCTAAACAAAAAAGCAAAATTGATAAACTAAAAAAATCTTTAAAGAAAAAAGCGTAATATAGCGTTATCGCTCATTGTGAAAAATGCGATGAACAAGTGGAACCTTTAGTTCCACTTGTTCGCACTTAGTATCTGAATTTAGCTTTCGATTTGGAGCCTATTTTAAGGCTAAGATCGAAACCTTAAATTGTCTCTAGAAAGTTGGCTCACCGACGTTTTTCCCATTAATTTCATATCCCGTTCTAGTTCGGCTTTCATAAGGCCTAATGCTCTTTCCACTCCAGGTTGCCCTGCTGCCGCGAGAGGGTAAAGATACATTCTGCCAATACCAACGGCTTTAGCCCCCAGTGACAATGCCTTTAAAACATGAGTTCCGCGCTGTACGCCACTGTCGAAAATGACATCTATTTCATCACCAACTTCATCCACTATTTCAGCAAGCTGATCAAAAGAGCTTCGAGATCCATCGAGTTGGCGACCACCATGATTGGAAATGATAATTCCTGTGCAACCAATCTCTACCGCCTTACGGGCATCTTCTCGACTCATAATGCCTTTTAAGCAAAATTCGCCATCCCAAAACTTCACCATCTCAGCCACGTCATCCCAGTTCATTGATGGATCGAGCATATTGGTAAAGTAATCACCGATGGAGGTCGCGCCAGAGCCCATGTCTATGTGTTCATCCAGTTGCGGTAAACGGAACTTTTCATGGGTGACATAATTGATGCCCCACATGGGTTTCAGCGCAAACTGCAGCATCCCTGAGAGTGTTAAACGAAAGGGAATGGAAAAACCAGTACGCAGATCTCGTTCACGATTACCACCGGTGATCGAATCTACCGTCAACATCATGACCTGAACGCCGGCGGTTTTTGCTCGCTCCATCATGGCGCGGTTTAAACCTCGGTCCTTATGGAAGTAAAACTGGTAAACCTGCGGTGTATCAACTTGCTTCGCGATTTCTTCCATACTGACGGTACCGAGGGAAGACACGCCAAACATGGTGCCGTATTTTTCAGCGGCGCCTGCTACGGCACGTTCGCCTTGATGGTGGAATAAACGTTGTAATGCAGTGGGAGAGCAGTACACCGGCATGGCCAATTTTTGGCCCATCACGGTGACGGACAAATCAATGTCTTTTACCCCAGTTAGGACGCTAGGCACCAGGTCGCAGGTTTCAAAAGCGGCGGTATTGCGTCGATAAGTCGATTCATCATCAGAGCCGCCATCAATATAATTGAAAATTGGACTTGGCAGGCGTTTTTTGGCCAGCGTTCGAAAATCCTGAAAGTTATGGCAGTCCTTGAGTCGCATTACGTTACTCCTAGAAATCAGCTAATGAGGGATAAATTCTTTAAAAACAAAGTATAGACTGAGTTCTATTTGCGATAAATACGACATAAACTAATAAACTATTTCTTAAAACGGTGTAATTAAAGTGAATGCTGCAGATTTGACGCTTTTTGTAAGTGTGGCTGATCATGGTTCTTTTAATAAAGCGGCAGAGCAAGTGGGTTTATCCACGCCTGCGTTGAGTAAAAAAATCAGTAAATTGGAAGCGTCCCTTGGCGTTCAATTAATTCGCCGTACCACACGACGACTAAGCCTGACGGAAGCAGGGGAGAGTTTGTACGTCCATGCTAAAAACATTGAAGGCCAAGTGAGTGACGCGATCGCCTCGGTGTCGACCTATAGCCAAGGCTTAACGGGGACGATAAAGGTGTCAGTGCCGACGATTTCAGGTGAATTATTACTCGCTGAGGCGGTGGCGGATTTTTGTCAGCAATACCCTAATATCAGCGTGGACATTCGCCTAGAAAATGATTTTGTTGACCTAGTCGCAGAAGGGCTTGATCTGGCGATCCGCACCGGAAAATTAGAAGATTCTAGTTTGATTGCTAAACCGCTAATTCAGTCAAATTGGGTGGTTTGTTGTTCGCCAAGTTATCTGAAAAAGCATGGTGAAGCCAAGACATTAGAGGCGCTGAAAAATCATAACTGCCTTGCTTATACTTACCAAGCTCACGGTTCATTTGATTGGCGTTTTACTCAAGCGGGAGAGGAAAAAAGTGTTCGAATCAATGGCAGTTTTGCAACCAATAATGCTCAAGCATTACGCAAGGCTGCCTTGGCCGGTTTTGGAATAGTGTATGTGCCTCGCTGTAGCGTCTATGAAGATTTACAACAAGGAAGCCTCGTGGCTATTTTGACTGAGTTTCAACCTAGACGGTTAGGTGTCTACGCGATTTATCCTTTTACTAAATATTTGCCAGAAAAACTCAGATTACTTATTGCGCATCTTAAGCAGGCTTATCAGGATAAAAAAGAGTACTTTTGAGATATTCACTGGGTGTACATGCGTCTTTTTGCGTAAGGCGAATCGCATGCTTAATTCTCTACGGTTTTCTGTGATGATTTCGAGTACAAGATTTGCATATTCATGGCTAGCGCTTTGATATTCCGTTATCATGCGCATCATTAGAAGGCGGCATTTAATAGCAGCCTCATTCTTAACCTGTAGGATTCCAATGAAAAAGACATTTCAGCTATCTCACCCAAAAATTGCTTACCCTCGTTTAATTGAAGCTGCCAAAGCAGACGTTAAAAAATACCTAAAACGCGAGCGTAATAAGACATTACCTGATTACGCTGATTTTTGGGGTTTTGACTGTAAGTTTGGCAAAACTGCTGAAACCGCAGATGTGATTCATGTTGCTGAAATTAATGACAAAATCAGTTTTGCAGAAAGCCAAGCTTGGGAAACATTTTATCTAGAAATCTTGGCGACACCTACTAATCGTATGAAACGCCCAGAAGGTGAAGCAGACGACGAATAAGTCGCTGTCTTTATTTTAAAGAGCCAGACTCATGCTAGTGAGTCTGGCGCTTGTGTTTCTAGCCGCTCCTTCCCCTAGCAGCTCTTGGATTCACTCTACTTACTAAGTACGTCTTTTTATTAAGTAAGCTCCCTTATTAAGCAAGTCCCGCCAGTTTATTAGACAATCCCTCGATTGCTGATTATTTTTCCTTTTTCCTGACTCTCTACTCGCTTGTTCGTATCTCGACCGCCCTTATTCTAATAAGGAGTGAGGATTAGATGACCTCTTATAAATATATGATGATTTATTGTTTTGGGAGTATGGCTATGAGTGATGATGCAGGACGACTAATTGACCAATTATTTGAGCGTGTAAAAGAGGCTGAAAAGCAAACGGGGGAGCGAGATCCGCAGGCAGAGTCTCAAATTAATAAACACCTGGTTCAGCAGCCATCAGCCCCTTATTACATGGCACAAACGATTATCATGCAGGAAGCCGCACTGAAACGATTAAATGCAAGAGTAGAGCATTTGGAGCGAGCTCAAGCAGAAAAGCCCAGTTCCGGAGGGTTTTTATCAGGCTTGTTTGGCGGCGGAGCTCATAATAATGGGCAATCCAATGGGCAATCCAATGGACAGTCTAATAGACAATCTGGTTGGGGCAGTCGTGGTACTCAACAAAATAGCCAAGGCTTCTCTCAAAATCAAAGTTATGCACAAGGGCAATCTACTCAAGGTCAATCTAGTCAAGGTCAACCAAACCAAGGCTATGCCGCGAATGGTGGTAATCGCAGCTTTTTAGGTGGAGCGCTTCAAACCGCCGCAGGTGTTGCTGGCGGTGTGGTAGTCGGTAGCATGTTGATGAATATGTTTGGGCATCATACACCGACTGAAATGGTAGATGTCATTCAAGAAGACCCCACAGGGCAAGCTGGAATGGGACAAGACTATAATTCAGATGGAATGGGACAAGGTGATGCTGGACAAGGTGATTTTGCTAATAATGACTTTGATAGCGGCAGTGCGGATCAAGGCGGCTTCGGACAAGCAGGTTTCGATCAAAATAATGGCTTTGGTCAATCAGGCTTCGATCAAGGTGGTTTCGCAGATAACAGCATGGATCAAGGCGGTTTTGACAATATGGGAGGCGGTTTTGATGACTTCGGTGGTGGGTTCGACGACGATTTTAATGTTTAAGAATATATTCTAATAGACTTCACTTCATTTTTTGTCTTAATTACTAAAAAACCTCGTAAGCATATGCTTACGAGGTTTTATATGAATATGTTAATAACGTCTACTTAATTATGATAGGATCATCGATAAATAGCCGCCAATTAACGCAAGAACTGTCGTTAATGCATAACTAACAGGATAGGGAACGGCAGCAACTGAACTCTGCGATTCTTCAATAATGGCATTCAGACCAGGAGTACTATTTCGTCCACCAGTAGTGGCGCCATCAGCAATAACTGAGTTTACACCGAAGAACTTGATACCGACCCAGAAGGCAATAAATGGTGGAAGAAGTGCTCCAATAGTCCCAATTAGTGCCAGCCACCAAATAGTATCGCCACCTAGAGCTGTTACAACCTTAGGCCCTACATTTGCGGATAATACTGCAACAAAGGCATTAAGGCCGAAATCTTGAAGAAAGCTACGGGCACCTTCATGTACGGGTCCACCAAAGTCTGGATTACGACTTCGGAAATAACTAACGCCAACTCCAGCAAGGATACACCCAGCCGAGGTTCCTAGCGCAAACGGGATACCTGAGACAGTAAAATTAATAATACCAACTAAATAGCCCACCAGCATAGCCAGTGCTAAGTATAGAACTTCTGATTTCATTGTCGGTAAAATTGCTCGTGCACCCAAAAACTTTGCAGCCGCTTTGAGCGCAGTATCAGGACCAGTCAGACGTAGTACGTCTCCAAAGCGGATGTCGCTTTTAGGACCGAAAGGTAGCTCATTACCTGCACGAAATAAGGCTTGTATTTCAACACCGCCAGTACCATGACTAGCTAGGTCTTCAAGTGTTTTTCCGGAAACCTCGTGTGAATTAATATGAATGTCCGCTACTTCCATTGGGACGTTACGGGCGAGAGGATCGTCTGATTCCGCTCCAATCAATTCACCCTCCTTGAGAATTAGATCATGGACATTGGCACGTACGGTTACGATATCGCCCATATTAAGAGTGGGATTTTCATCTGGGTTAAGAACCACACCATCACGAATTACTCGAAGGATAGGTACTTGCGGAAAATCGGTATTCAGTTGTTTTATGTTGCGGCCGACAAAAAGCTTGTGGGTAACGCTAAAAGCGCGTAAGTCATAGGGTGAAAAACCTATTGTTAGCGCTCCAGGTGCACCGGGAACAGGGTGTGTAGCGCCACCACTATACTCAGCCTCAGCCAGTTTAGCGTCGGCTACGGCATCATGACCGAAAATACGTGGTAGGTAGCGAATTAACATGATAATGCCTACGCTCGATAGTACATAACTAATGGCATAGGCCGCTGCCATATTCGCTCCAACCTGTTCGATAGACATACCTGCAGGCGGCACGTAGGCCCCGCTTGCTAGAGCTCCTTGGCCAACACCTAAAATCGCTGTGATGGTGTAACTGCCTGAGATCAAGCCAGTAGCATAGCCTGGGGCTAGTCCAACTAGTTTAGCTCCGAAATAGCAGATGACCCAGTTTAAAACCCACACGATCAAACCTATCCCTACAAAGGCTAAGCCACCTTTTCGAAGACCAGAAAAGAACTGAGGACCTACTTTCAGACCTAGAGCATACATAAATAGTAATAACATGAATGAAGACAGGATTCCGGGAATGGAATATGTTATTCCATAATTGGCTTCTGCCGCCATCGACAGTATCACTCCGACTAGTAGTGTGCCTGCTGTTGAGCCGAGCGAAATACTTTTGAAGCTGATCTTTCCGATTAGAGTGCCAAGAGCAAGTGCTAGCAAGATGAAGGCAATTGGTTGGTTTCCTAATAGCTGGAAAAAACCATGAAAGCCTGCATTGGTAACTGGCTCTATTTTATCAAATATCTGTCCAACAGTAGTTTTATTTACAGAAGAAGAGCTCTCATTGGCTAATACTGGTCCAGCGACGAAAAGCAGAGGCAAGTCTGCGAATCGTACAACGAATTTCATAATAGCCTTACAAGGGTTTATCGTATTATCCATGATGAAATCCCGGTTTTGCAGTTGAATTTGGGACAGGGTTTTTGGTTAGATGGTCAATGGCACGTTTGATTTCATCAAGAAGAAGCCGCGCAAGATCACGGCTTACGCCATGACGGATCAAAATACGTTGAACTACAGTATTCTGACGTTTTAGTGGTAGGGGATAAGACGCTATTTGCCATCCACGCATACGTACTCGTTCAGAAAGATCGTAAAGCGTAAATCCATGATCCTTATCGGTAAGTTTATAAGCTACAGCAGGTAAGCCACCATGACCGTTATAGACCATATCAAACTGTTCTATTTTAGCTAATTCAGCGCCTAGCCATTGTGCAGTATCTGAGCAAGCTTGTTGAATTTCAGTATATCCTTCTCGACCTAGACGTAGAAAATTGTAGTATTGTGCGATAATTTCGCCGCCAGGACGAGAGAAGTTGAGAGCAAAAGTTGGCATATTTCCACCCAGATAGTCGACGTAGAAAATCAGATCTTCAGGTAGATCTTTTTTTGATGCCCAGATAACCCAGCCTACACCAAGTGGTGCAAGACCGTATTTATGACCAGATGCATTGATCGAGCGCACTCTCTCAATTTGAAAATCCCATACTAAATCACGCTGGATAAAGGGAGCAACGAATCCGCCTGATGCTGCATCGACGTGGATCGGAATATCAAGCCCTAAATCACGTTCTATAGAGTCTAATTCACGTGCCAAAGCCTTGACTGGTTCATAAATTCCAGTGAAGGTCACACCTAAAGTAGCAATTACACCAATTGTGTTTTCATCACAGTATTTTCGAAGATCTTCTGGCTGTATCCCTAATGCATCACCTTCAAGAGGCACTTCACGAATCTCAACATCAAAATAACGAGCAAATTTTTTCCAACATATTTGCACTGGCCCCGTGACAATGTTTGGTTTACTGGTATCTTTCCCTTCTGCTTCTCGGCGGTTGCGCCATTTCCACTTGAAAGCAAGTCCGCCTAGCATTGCGGCTTCGCTTGATCCAGTAGTGGAGCATCCTACTGTGTCCCATGATTTCTGTGCATGCCAAAGATCTGCAAGAATATGTACGCAACGGTTCTCTATCTCTGCCGTTTGTGGATACTCATCCTTATCGATCATATTCTTATCAACTGCATCAGTCATTAGCTGCTTAACTTCATCTTCGACCCAAGTTGTACAAAACGTAGCTAGGTTTTGTCGTGCGTTGCCATCTAATAATAGCTCATCTCGCACTAGTGAATAGGCTGCGTGAGGCTCGGTACCATCGTCGGGGATTCGATATTTAGGAAGAATATGTTCTGAGGCTGAGGTTGCGTAGATATCTCTTAATGTTGATTCATCGTTTAGTTTAACTTTATGAATAGGCATGGATTTGATCCTTTTTATAAATTTCGGAGTCCGGTCAACGAGAGGTTGACAAAATCACAATATTTATCGGAATCCTCTACGTGGAAATGTAGAATGCTCCACTAAAAGTCTCAGGGCTATGATCTGGATCAAGTTCAAGGTAATGGCATTGATGTTTGTCTGTGGATTAAGTTTTCATATGTACTAAATAGCAATTTCTACTCTATTTCCCATCAATGAGAATAGTGCTATTAAGTTTGAAAGTTAATAAAAATCCTTATAAAACAATTATTTAATTTTAAAGTGAGGAGTGGAATATCTTTAAAAACTCTAACCTAGAAAAGACTGTAAGATATGTGTAATTTTCTATATATATTTTTATTAAGGCGGCTTTGATGACTTCGGTGGTGGGTTCGACGACGATTTTAATGTTTAATCGAATGCCATTTACGTCTTTTAATTCATATCAGAGGTCCTCTAAATGAGGGTGACTTAATAACTCGTATGTATAGAAGGATTAGCGGTTGAATAAGTGTTTGTTAGCGCAATTTTTGGATAGGTCTCCGTTTAACGCACGAATAAGGTTATCAACCGCGCAAGTAACCATATTTAGGCGGGTTTCTGCGGTTGCAGAGCCGATGTGTGGAAATAATACTGCGTTGTCGAGCTTGCACAGAGGTGAATTGGCTGGTAATGGTTCAATGTCAAAAACGTCTAACCCTGCTGCGCGTATTGAGCCTCTAGTTAACGCGTCAATAAGCGCTGATTCGTCGATAACTTTGCCTCGTGAGCCATTAATAAAAATGGCACTTTCTTTCATGAGAGCAAATTCTTTTTCACCGATCAGGTGCTTAGTCTGGGCCGTTAATGGTGCCATTACACAGATAAAATCAGACGTTTTCAGTAAGGTTTCCATGTTCATGTAAGTCGCATTTAGGTCGTTTTCAGCGACCTCATTTTGACTGCGATTACTATATTGTATGGGCATGTCAAAACCAAAATGGGCGCGTTTTGCAATGGCGTAACCAATGCGCCCCATGCCTATGATACCTAAGGTTTTTCCATGCACATCTGTGCCATATTGCTCTTCGCCAATGCTCTTTTTCCAACGCCCTTCTCGAACCATATTTGACAGTTCAATGGCGCGTCTAGCGGTGCACATGATAAGAGTAAAAATCGTATCTGCAGTGGTTTCATTAAGAATATCAGGAGTATGCATTAATGGAATATTGCGCTTAGCAAGATAGTCTAAATCGTATTGGTCTGTACCAACAGAAATTGTGGAAGCCGCTTTGAGCCTTGGTGCTTTGTTTAATACATTAGAGCTCATCTCGACACTGCTACCAATAATGCCCTCGGTTTCCGCTAGTGCAGTAAAAAAAGCGTCTCTATTTGAGTCATCTATCGAGTCAAAGTAAGTGACATCAAATATTTCATCAAGTCGTTTACGTTCCTGCAATGGAATGGCTTTGTATAAGATGACTTTTTGGCGCATTGGATTATACCTGTACTAATTCATTGAGTTGAGCGCGAGTTGGTAAGCCTTCACTATCACCGCGAACTTGCACGGTTAGAGAGCCAAATAGGTTGCCTCGGCGAGTGGCGTGTTCAGTTGATTCTCCATCTAGTAATGCAGATATCACTCCCACTGCAAAACTGTCTCCCGCGCCGACCGTATCTACAACCTGCGCGACAGGGAAACCTGCAATGGTGGCGGATTCGCCGGTTGAGGTTTTGTAATAAGCACCTTGGCCACCTAGTTTTACAATCACGGTTTTTACTCCGTGGTTGAGATAAAAATCTGCGATGGTTTCAGGATCTTCACTGCCAACGAGAATTTTACCTTCTTCTACGCCCGGTAGAACAATGTCGCTAGCAAAGGCGAGCTGATTAATCGTGCGGACCATGGTGGCGGTATCCGGCCAAAGGGAAGGGCGTAAATTGGTATCAAAGCTGATGCTGCAACCTTGTTCTTTTGCGAACGTCAGTGCTTGTTGTACGGCTTCCCTCATGGAGCTTGAAACTGCCGCGGCAACGCCAGTTAAGTGTAGATGGCTGCCTGCAGTGAAAAGCTCACGATCAATGTCCGAGGCATTTAATGTTGAGGCGGCAGAGTTACGACGAAAATACTCAACACTAGGATCGCTACCATCAGTTTGCTTTGATTTCATCATGAAGCCGGTGGCATGCTCAGTACTTTCTGTGATGCCCTCGGTTCCAATCTGTTCTTTTGCAATAGCCTGTCGGATAAATTTACCAAGACAATCTTGGCCCACTTTACTTATGTAGGAAGAAGGGAATCCTAAACGTGCCATTCCTATTGCAACATTTACTTCTGCCCCAGCGAGCGCGCGGCTAAACTCTTCTACCTCAGAAAGAGCACCAGAATTTTTCGCAATAAATAGTGCCATGGCTTCACCCAGTGTGACAAATGATGGCGTAGGGTTGTTTTGCATTATTGTCTCTCTTCTTAGATTTATAGTGACTGTATAGAGCGATTTTAGCTGTGTTTTTATATTGAGAAGGTTATCCACTAAAAGATAGTGCCTCACAGTAACAAGAATCAGTGCGAGAATAATGATCTAAAAACAGACTCTGTGAGTACTCTTTTTGTATTTATATTGATCACATCAAGCATAATAACAATATCATGGGATCGGTTCCATGAATAGAGTCTATTGCTTCTGAAGTGCGCTTTGGGATCTAGGTTGATTGGCGAATGATAAGCTTTGCTGCCAACTGGATGTGTTGTGCAGGCTCCATATTTCCTTGGATGCGAGACAGCAGTCTATTGCAAGCTCGCTCTCCGATTTCACGGTTAGGTTGTCGCATAACGGTAATACCACCCTCGAAAAGTTGAGCCCATTCTGGATCATCAATGCTGATTAGACCGAGTTGTGGACCAATACTCAGCCCCATTTTTTGTAGCGCTTTAGCTACGCACAGGGTCGTGACTCCATTGATCGAAAAAATGGTTTTTTTGAGCTCCTTGTTAGCACCCATAAAATCGCTAATAGTTTTGATAAGGTGAGGTTCGTTGCTTTTATTTATTTCCACAGACTTGCATGAGAGTGTCGAACTTTGTTGGCAAAAGGCTTCTATAGCGTCTACCCGCGCTTTACGAGGAGCCACTTCCATTGATTCTGTAATGGTAAGAATGGCTTCATACGATCTATCTTGTAAATGCTCGCAAGCGACGATCGCAGCCGCTTCATTATCGAGACTAACTGAATCAACTCCTAAGGAAGTGTCAATTCTATCGACAAGAACCAGAGGACAAGAGACTTGTTTAAGGTGATTGAGTTGCTGAGAGGCCATATCTGTAGTGTTAACAATGAGTCCATCTACTCGATGAGCTTCAAGTAGCTCTAAGTAGCTTTTCTGTAACTCTTTTTCGTTATCAGTATTGCATACCATCAACATGTAGCCTTCACGTCGACAAACTTGCTCTATGCCTTGAAGAATATCAATGGAATAAGGGTTTGTGACATCCGCAAGTAATAATCCAATCAGTTTTGAGTGGCCTGCTTTTAGCATACGAGCTGAATGATTTGGGCGAAAATCCAGATGTTCTATCGCGCTGGAAATTCTCTCTCTTAATAGCTCAGATAGTTTATCTTGTTCACCGTTTAGATAGCGGGACACGCTGGTTTTTCCGACTTTAGCGTATTTAGCAACATCCGAAATAGTAGCGAAGTTTTTACTGTTTTTTTTCTGCAATGTGTATCTCGCTATGTTTTAGAATGAAGGTTTTGAATTAAATCATATCTTATTTGAACGTCACAAACAGGCAAATTATCAGACCACTGCAAATTATTATCTTGGTGTAGCGTGTGCAGGCAAATGCGATCTCTACAACAAGGCCAGCGATTCTAATTTCTTATGCATTAACAGGTTTACTGGTTTTATTGGTAATGCGAATGTTGGGTGAAATGGCCGTGTCTAATCCTGACTCAGGCTCTTTTTCAACCTACGCAGCGCGGGCAATTGGGCCGTGGGCAGGTTTTACCATTGGTTGGCTATATTGGTGGTTTTGGGTGTTAGTTATCCCTGTTGAAGCGATTGCCGGGGCTAATATACTTCATGCTTGGTTTCAAAATATTGCCTCTTGGGAATTTGCTGTTGCGATCATGATTGTTTTGACAATTTCCAATTTATGGCATGTAAAGAGCTTTGGTGAGTTTGAATTCTGGTTTGCTCTGATTAAAGTTATTGGCATTATTGCTTTTATAATTGTGGGAGGTTTAGCTGTTTTTGGTTTTTGGCCGCTTGCTCATGTGAGTGGTATCGCTAGTTTATATTCTCATGGTGGCTTTATGCCGAAAGGCTTTGGGGCTGTATTGGCAGGTGTGTTAGTCACTATTTTCTCTTTCTTTGGGGCTGAAATTGTAACAATTGCCGCTGCTGAATCAGAAAATCCAAAAGCAAAAATTCGTCTAGCAACGAAGCTTGTTCTCTATCGTATTGCTTTGTTTTACCTGCTTTCTATCTTTATTGTCGTGTCCTTAGTGGCTTGGAACGATCCTGCGCTTAAACAAGGTTCTTTTCAATATGTGTTGATGTCACTAAATGTACCCCATGCAAAATTATTGGTGGACATTGTTGTGCTAACTGCCGTGTGTAGCTGTATGAACTCTGGCTTGTATACTGCTTCTCGTATGTTCTATTCGCTTGCTCGTCGAGGCGATGCTCCTGCGGTTGCAAAAAAACTATCCTCAAATGGTGTTCCTCATTTAGCGGTTCTAGCGTCAACCATTGCAGGTTTTATTGGTTGTTTTGCCAGCTACGTATTTCCAGGAGAGGTATTTAGCTTCCTACTTTCTACAACAGGGGCAATCGCTCTTGTTGTTTACCTTGTGATTGCGGTTTCACAATTAAGAATGCGCACAGCAATGGAAAAAGAAGGTAATTCGCCTGACTTTAAAATGTGGTTTTTCCCTGGCTTAACTTGGGCAGCAATAGCCGTGATTTTGATGGTGCTGGGTTATATGTGTATTTCCCCAGACTATCGCCCTGAAACCTTTGCCACCATCGGTGTGACAGGCGTAATGTTGATCTGTAGCTTTTTTGTGATTAAAAAACGCTCAGGAAATATAGGTGATCTAGTAACGGAATAGTTATTAAACTTCTAAAAGTAGATTAGAGGCGTTCAATGAGATAATTGATGGCCTCTAGTCTACTGTCATTTGATGGTCATCAGTTTAATGGCAGATGAATTTCTATTAGCAGTCCTCCAAGAGAGCTTCGAGCGGCTTTAATACTTCCGTTATGTTGGCGTACTGCACTTTCAGTGATGGATAGCCCTAGCCCTGTTCCACCACTATGGCGATCTCTGGCTGTCGAGACTCGATAAAATGGTCTGAAAATAGCATTTAGTTCTTCTTCTGGAACCCCATCACCGTCGTCCTCTACTCGAATCACTAATTGCTCAGCAATGACTCTCATAGACACCTGTATTTTGTCTTTTCCATAGTAGATCGCATTACGAACAATATTTTCTAAGGCGCTTACCAGAAGTTGAGGGTGGCCGTTAATATTACGCTCAGGGATTGCCGTGAAGGTTAAGTGTTTGCCCATTTGTTCTGCTTCAAATTGAGTGTCTTCTAATAGCGCTTCCCAAATGCTTTGTAGCGGCTGATTTTGCCGATTTAAATGACTATCTACTTGCATATGAGAAAGCTCAAGTAGTTTGCTAATCATTTGTTCAAGGCGTTGGGCTTCCGTATCAATCCGTGTTAATTCTTGGCTTTCTCCTTGTTTTCTTATTGCTAGCGCTTGCGCCATTCTAAGGCGAGTGAGTGGGGATCTAAGCTCATGAGAAATATCTGACAGTAGGCGTTGTTGGCGGGATATCATCTGATTAATTGCTTCCACCATTTGGTTAAAGCTAGCACCGGCCTGACGAAACTCAGAAGAGCCCTTCTCCAACTTAGGGTCTATTTTAAACTCGCCCCTTGCTACGCTTTGAGCGGCTCTTTCTAATAGACGGGCGGGTTGGCTTAGTGCCCAAGAAAGCCAGAGTAAAAATGGTGTACTGACTAACATTACGACTAATAAAAGTTGGAATGGATGATCAAATAAATTGATTAAAAAACTGGGTGGACGGTTCCATTTTTCACCAATATAAAATTGATAATTAGAACCTGCTAAGACGATTGGTATTGGTCCTGAAACCATAAAACGTCCGTAAAGTCTTTGCCTTGGAATAGTTGGATCTTCAAGCGAGGTAATGAAGTTTCGCAAGGTTCGATAAATGAAATTTGGGGCTTTATATTGAGTGAGAACATTCCCTTCATTATTAACGATAAAAAACATTGGTTGACCATTGATTTTGAAATTTTTCTCATCATTTTTTATTTGTTTTTGTGCTTCTTTAGACTCGTTCTGATTGTATTTGGATACCATGGTTTGAGTGATTTTCGAAATATTATGTTCGAGGGAAAAACGATTTTCGATATGATTCCTAATGTTTAAAAATTCTTTGTATTTATTGTTAGGAATATCTTTCACTTTACGTGGATCAAGGTGTGGTAAAGCCAGAACCGCAAGTAACACTAGAAACATAGTGAACCAAAAAATAGCAAAAATACGACCGTATAAGCTGGTAATTTTAGGCAAACGTATCATTCTTCCTCCACTAATAGGTAGCCACGACCACGAAGGGTTTTAATCCGAGGCTTGTTGTTGACCCTCTCTGGTAGTTTTTTTCGAAGATTAGACACGTGCATATCAATGGCTCGATCAAAAGCCGCAAGACGCTTGCCAAGGACATCCAAACTCAAGGTGTCTTTGGTAATCACTTGCCCTGGGTGAAGTAAAAAATGATGTAAAAGAGCGAACTCTGTACTGGTCAGATCCAATAGTTGATCATTGCAATAGGCTTCAATTTTACCAGGGTAAAGTTTAATATTTTGGTAGGTAATATAGTCGTTGCGTTTATTGTTGTTACTTTCTTTGTTGTCTTTTGTGTTTTGAGCACGGCGTAAGATGGCTCGAATCCTAGCGAGCAGTTCGCGTTCACTAAATGGCTTAGGTAAGTAATCATCAGCACCTAATTCAAGGCCGATAACGCGATCTATTTCTTCTCCTTTTGCTGTAAGCATAAGCACTGGCACTTCCCACGTTTCACGAAGTCGTTTTAGTGTTTCAATGCCATTTAATTTTGGCATCATCACATCTAATAAGATTAAGTCGATACTGCTGTCCATTGCATTTAGCCCTGCTTCGCCATCTTGAGCGGTTGAAACAGTAAAGTTTTCCAGTGTTAAGACTTCTTTGAGTAGGTCTGTGAGCTCAGTATCGTCATCGATTAAGAGAATGTGTGCCATGGAATATTCCTAACAAAAGAGTTCTAAAAAAATACATGCCTAAAGATAAGCAAGAACAGGCTTCATTTTACTGAGAAATGTCAGTAGTCGTCCTGACTTTACGATAATTTACCTTCGATATACGTCAGTTTACTTTCTACGTTCTATTCTAGTCTCACTCGCTATTTAGGAAGCACCCGATGTAGCGAACATCTAAATTATTAATAAGGAATATACTATGAAAATGGCAAAAAAAATTATCTTAGCTACGATTATGTTTCCAATTGCTTTAGGTACTGCGAGTGCATTTGCAGCGAGTAATGGAGATAAGAACAATCAAAAAGGTGATCATAAAAATCCTCGTATGGAGCAATGCGCTCCAGGACTAAATTTGACGCCTCGCATTATTAAGCGCCTAGACTTAACCGATGCACAGAAACAGAAAATTAAAGCGCTTCGTCAAGCTAATGGCGCAGAGATGAAAGCCAAAATGGCGGAACATGATAAGCAAATGAATGAATTATTACTTGCCGACAAATTCGATAAATCCAAAGCGACAGCAATGGTGAAAGAAGAACAAAATAATCGAGTCGAACGCCAAGTAAACAGATTAGAAAAGCAATTCCAAACGCTGAATATTTTAACGCCAGAGCAAAAAGCGAAATTTGCTGACATTGAGAAAAAACAACACCAAAAGTGTGGCGATAAAATGAATCACGGTAAAGGCAAAAAACCTATGGAAAAAGGTGATAAATAAGTAATTTTTTTACTCATTTTTACTTATAAATAATGATTGAAAAGGCGACCATTGGGTCGCTTTTTTGCTTTCAGCTTTACTCTTTTAACATAAAAGCCAGCTTAACTTTTAGTGATGTCGGTAGCGTTTCAAGTATCTGAATTGATTGACAGTGATTGAAAGCTGCATAGGCTTTCAATTCCGGCAGTAAGGCATGAAGAAAAACCTCAAAATTATGATAATAACCTGTTTCTAATACGAGTTTATTAATAATGAACACACCTAGTTTTCTATCCGCTTTAGCGTCCATTCGTGCAACAAGCTGACCTTGCCAAATGATAGGAAGAGCATAGTAACCATATTGCCTTTTGATAGCGGGAAGGTAGCATTCAATACGATAGTCAAAGTCGAATAATTGTTTGATACGTTTGCGTTGAATGACTAAATTGTCGAAGGGAGAAAGTAATTTAACTTGCTGCCTAGAAAGCGGTTGATTGAGCTGTGCTAATAATTCATTTTTAGTGAAGTATAATTGCTTGTTAACTGAGATGGTTTGAAGCGTATTTTCATCCTGCATGGCTTGTATTTGTTCTTTAATATGATCCTTAAGTTCGCTACGAAGATAGGTTAATTCCTGAAGCTGAACGAGGCCATGACTGCGCAGACCTTGGAGTATGAGATGACGGGCCACTTCTGCATCACTAGGCATTGTATGATCTATACTCGAAGGAAGTACGCGCTCTGTTAGGTCATAGACTTTTTGAAAACCAACACGATAAGGGCACATTAATTCCCCTGCCATAAATAATTGCTCTAAGGCTTTTTTTGCTGGTTTCCATTGCCACCATCCTCCCACATGCTCTTTAGGTCTTTGAAAGTCTTTCGCTTGTAATGGGCCTTCTATACGAATTCTAGATAAGACTTCTTTTTCTACCTTTAGGTCGCGTTCGAACCAATGTTGTTGTTCGGCTACTTTCGCTTTTTTAGGTAACGAATAACGAAAATCTTCTAAAGGTAAATACGCTGCTGCATGGGACCAATATTCAAATATTTTCTTCTCTTTTAATAACGTATCAATGAACTCTGGCTGATAATTTTTCACTCGACTCCAAAGCGTATGATGATGTGCTCTAGTGACGACAGAGATACTGTCTATTTGAATGTAACCGAGCTGTTGAATCGCGGACTGGGTGCCGGATATCCCTGAATAATCAGACCTCGGTAATCTCTGTGAAAGTAAGGCGAGTTTACGAGCTTGTTGTATTGAAAGGGTGTTTGCCATAGTTCCACTACCGTTGAGGAAGTAAGCGAGTGTGCCTTAGAAGGCAATGCTAGTAAAGTCGAGCGATTTTGTTATTTTTTTCTACTCATTGTCTAAGTAGGATTTTCTAATTGATTGTTTAACTGGGAGAAAATAATGATAAATAAGGTCCAAATAAAAGTTCGAGGATACCATCTAGATATTTTTCAGCATGTGAATAACGCACGCTATCTTGAGTTTCTTGAAGAAGGACGTTGGGCGTTCTTTGACGATTTTGGTGTTGGCTCCGACATGATGGAGCAAGGTATTGCTTGGGTTGTGGTAAATATCAATATTAATTTTAAGAAAGAAGCGAGTTTTGGGGATGTGCTAGAAGTGCAGACAGCCTTCTCGGCGCTAGGTAATCGTAGTATTAGCATGCAACAAAATATTATTAATGATAAAACGCAGGAGCTTGTCGCAGAGGCTCAGGTCACCTACGTATGTTTTTCTCAAAAGCTGAAAGCCGCAATACCCTTGCCAGAGGAATATCGTATTAAGGTAGAGCAAGCAATAGCGTTATCAAGTCAATAAGTACGCATTCAAAAACGCCTTTTTTCATAAAAAGGCGAACTTCTTAAGTTTTTTGCCTTCCCATAAGTACCAGTTCCATAAGTTAATTGATAACTATGGCCATAAATTACCAAAATATCGCGACATAGGGTTTTATGTAGATCATGGAATCCGTTTTTTGCTATGAATGAACGCGAGTATCAACGTTGACAGTATTCACATCTTGTAACATATTTATAACAGCAGTGGCTTCTACTAGAGAGTGTTTAAAAGATTATTAATACTAGAGAGTGATACAGTGTTATCGTTTACACAGAGAATAGAGCAACTGTGAAATTTTCGAATGATCAATTTACATTAACCGTTTTGGTGCATAGAAGGTAAAAGGACAAGGGAATATGTTTGGATGGAAGAAAAACAAACAGGATTATGATCTCTTAAAGCAAGAGATCTCATCTATGCGTCAGGTTCGAGATAGCTTAGACCGAGAAATGTTAAGTCTGACGCTGTCCTCTACGGGTGAAATCGTCAAGGTTAATGCTTTATTTCTGGAAGAGTTGGCACTTGATAAAGGCGATGTCTTAGGCAAAAGAATGATCGACCTTGTTCCTAACGAGTTAAGGGATACCGTTCATTTTAAGCTATTGAAAGACGCTATCGCATCAGGGAAACACTGGTCAGGTGCCTATCAAGTAGCAATGAACAGCCATAGTAATGCTTGGCTTAGAGTGATCTTACAGCCGGTAAAAACGGTTGATGGTGCTATTGAGTATATTTCCGTTCACGCCAACAATCTTACTCGTACCATTGAATCATCGATCCAGCATGAAAATTTAGTTAAGGCCCTCCAGCGTTCAGCTGCTGTGATTGAGTTTGATTTAGATGGCCTTTTTCTTACTGCAAATGATCGCTTTCTTAAGTCAATGGGTTATACCAAAGAGCAGCTGAAAGGGAAGCATCATCGTGTTTTTTGCACACAAGAAGAGGTAGAGTCTAAAGAATATACTGCTTTTTGGGAAAGGCTGAAGCGTGGAGAGTTTGTTGTTGGTCGTTTTAAACGTCTTGATAGTCGTGGAGACACCGTCTGGTTAGAGGCGTCCTATAATCCAATATCCGATGCCCATGGTCATTTCTACAAAGTAGTGAAATTCGCTACGGTAATCACAGATCAAGTTAATCAAGAGTTAGCCATTAGCCGTACCGCAGGGATTGCTTATGAAACATCAAGAGTCACAGATGAAACGGCTATTAAAGGGCGTCGTATTATAAAAGATACCGTTTCTGCCATGCATGAACTCGCGGAGCAGATGACGTTAGTGTCACAAGGTATTTCTGATTTAGATGAGCAATCTGAAAAAGTAGGTAGCATCATAAAAAGTATCGGAGATATCGCAGATCAAACGAATTTATTGGCCTTAAATGCCGCCATTGAAGCAGCCAGAGCCGGTGAACAAGGCCGAGGATTTGCAGTAGTTGCTGATGAAGTAAGGCTCCTGGCCTCTAGAACGACTAAAGCCACAGAAGAGATTGTGGGTGTTGTTCTGCGAAATCAAGAATTAGCAAAAAATGCAGTAAACATGGTGGAGGATAGCCGGAAAAAAGCAGAGCAAGGGTTAGAGCTTACTGGTGAAGTTGGTGATGTAATTATTGAAATTCAAAATGGTGTTAAGGACGTCGTAGATGCCGTTGGCGAATTTGCTAGCCAGTTGAAACCATAGTGTGAAAATATTCCGAGTTAATTGAAAATGCCTCTCGCTTAACCTGATTAAACGAGAGGCATTTTTTATAGTAACGCTTTTATCTCTTCGCTAGCCAATCTTGGGTCTTCGGCCTGACAAATGGCCGATACCAGCGCAATACCATGAACACCTGTTGCTGCGACTTCTTCGATATTGGTGGGATTAATTCCACCGATAGCAACAATCGGCAATGAGGTGGTTTGCAATGCGTCCCTTAAACCGCTAATTCCCCAATGATTGAGCGTATCGGTTTTTGTCGGTGTGGCAAAAATGGCGCTGAGTCCAATGTAATCTATCGGCAAGTCAACAACGTCTGCTAGTTGCTGGTGGCTTTCAATGGACAAGCCCAATAGCTTGCTTGGGCCAATCAGCTGTCGCGCTAAGCTTGCCGGCATATCAGATTGTCCTAAATGAACGCCATCGGCGTCGACCGCTAAAGCCACATCTACTCTGTCGTTAATGATCAAGGGCACACCAGAGCCTTGGAGGACGGTTTTGATGGCGTTTGCCCGTTCGATAAAAGCGCGCACATCATGGTGCTTTTCGCGAATCTGTACCATGGTCACACCGCCTTTAACCGCCTCAGCGACAACGTATTTGAGTCGCTCTAGGGTTAGATTTTCATCCGTGACCAAATAAAGCTGATATGGGTTCATCTGATACTAACCTATGATTCTATCGGAGGTGTCTATCGCTGTGAGCGTTAAGCGTTCTGCCAGTGTTGCTTCATCGAGATTGTAGAGCGCGTCTAAAATCGCCAATTGTAAACTGCCTGGGCCGTTTGCGTGTTCGGCTGCGATTTCACCTGCGACGCCAAACACTGCGGCAGCCGCCAAACCACTGGTTTCACCAATGGCTGAAAATGCCCCAGTCAGTGCAGAAAGAGAGCAGCCCATCCCTGTTACCAATGGCATCATGGCATGACCGTTGTCTAACGCGAGGATGTTTTTTTCTTGCTGAATAAACGTTTTATTGATGATGTAGTCGGTTTTTCCAGAGACCACGACGCTTGCATCATAGGCTTTCATCAAGGTCATGGCCGCTTTTATTGCCGCGCTGCTGCTGTCCATTGCATCGACGCCTTTACCTTGTGAGGATTCGCCCGCGAGCGCAATGATTTCCGAGGCATTGCCGCGAATGATCAAGCGTTCGGCCAGTTCTGCAAAGCGGCGAGAGGTCGCGGTGCGAAGCAGACTTGCGCCACAGCCAACAGGATCAAGCACAATGATTTTTTTATGCAGGTTAGCTTGCTCGATAGCAAACGTCATACGCTCGATCCATTCGCTGTCTAAGGTGCCAATATTAATGACTAGAGCACCAGCAAAGCTCATCATCTCCGCCATTTCTTGACGAGAATGCGCCATAATCGGTGACGCCCCGACAGCCAGTAGCGCATTGGCGGTATTGTTCATTACCACGTAATTGGTGATATTAACCACGAGCGGTTTTTGTTCTCTCAAGATGCGCAGCGCATTGAGAATCATGTGAGTATGCATTGCCATTCTCCTAATTGCTTGCGTTTAAGCCTTGCTGCCAAAAAGCCACTTCCATTCTCGTGGCGGTAGAAAATACCTCGACAAGTTGTTGGCCTCGTTCACTGTCGATGTCAATGTTGGCCAGCAATGTATTGAAGTACTGAGCGCCTTGCTTGGCGTGGTCTTGGTAATCGTCTCCCGCATACAATTCGATCCAGCTTCTGTATGGGTTGTTTTCCCATAGAGTCTTGCTATCGAGACTGATTTGTTGACCGATCACCGCGTACCCTATGGCACATGGTGCTAGGGCGGCATAAAGGTCAACGAGGTTGCCGCTCATGCCCGCATCAAGAACGTATCGAGTATAGGCTAGGGTGCCAAAGTCTTCTCTCTCTTGTTCCATTTGCGTTTCGCTTAAGCCCCAGTCTTGGCAAAAGCTAACATGATGGCTGATCTCGCTGCTCAATAACGCATTCAATGTCGGCAAGGCTTGGCGCATATCCGCTAGAGAATTGGCTTTGTACACCGCCAAAGCATAGGCTCTGGCGTACTGTTTTAAAAACAAAAAATCCTGTTTTAAATAATGTAAAAAGCTGTCGTTAGGTAAGGTTCCTGCCGCTAATTGTGTGACAAAGTCATGTTGTGTGTAAGCTTGCCACTCGGTTTGGCAAGCGTCGATTAAATCTTGATATTGCATAAATCACCTGATTAAAAAGTAGGAAGGTAGTCTTTGGCTGCTGGCAAAGTGGTAATGATTTTATGGTCAAATAAGAAGCGGGCGTAATCATCGTAACGTGCTAAATCGATCGCGGCAGGGCGAAGTGCAAAGCGAGATAGCGTATCTTGCCAAGCCATTTTATTGAGCTTGTTGTCCAGCGTATCTGGCGCATAAGTGACAAATTCTTGCCACGCTTTATTAGGGTGGTTGACTATGTAAGTGGTGGCTTCTTCAATGGCGGTATTAAACGCGTGAATCGCCTTAGTATTGTGTTTATTTGCGTTTACGACAAAGATGAGTTCATCGTAATTTGGCACACCGTTTTCTTCTGGGTAAAACATAACAGGATGATAGCCTTCTGTGATCAGTTGGTTCTTTTCAAAATTGCGCAGTCCGCCCCAAATGGCATCGACTTTTCCAGAGGCCAGTGATGAAGACAGCGCCCAACCGACATTGACGATTTTCACATCATTCATGCTCAAACCTACGCTGTTGAGCATGGTGCCCACGGTAGCTTCTTCGTTGCCGGCGATCGAAATACCAATGGTTTTACCTTTTAACTGAGCAAGAGTGCTGATGCCGCTCTTTTTTAGGGTGATCATTGAATTAAGCGGTGTCGCGACCAAGGTGCCAGAGCGCACCAAGGGCAAGCCTTGAGCAATGTCCATAATCAAGCTTGGCTGGTAGGAAACGGCCATATCGACCTTGCCGGCCGCCACTAATTTAGACGGCGTGCTTGGATCTGCAGGTTCTTGAATGGTTACGTCTAACCCTTGTTCTTTAAAGTAGCCATGCTGTTTTGCGATCACGATGGGGCCATGGTTTGGATTAACAAACCAGTCCAACATTAGGGTGATTTTCTGCGTCTCGGCGAGGGCGTGTGTTGCCAAGAGCGCAGACGCCAAGGTCAGTAGAGTGCTTGCGATGATTTTTTTCACGTGCTTTCCTTTTGTTGTTAGTGAGAGATCAGAGTGCTTTGTTTCTATGGGAAATTGGTTTTAGCAAGAACATTAATGCTCCCAAGGGATGAGCTTTTTGAGGGCAAAGTCGGTGATGAAATACAAAGCCACCGAGAGTAGAGACAAAATAAATAAGGCGGCAAACATGTCATCTATCATCATGCGGGCGTTGGCTTGTAGCATGAGGTAGCCTAAACCAGCGCTGGAGCCGACCCATTCCCCTGCGACGGCTCCGATTGGCGCGATGACGACCGCGACACGAATGCCAGAGGCTAAGGCGGGAAGAGCGGCCGGTAGTTGGACATGAATAAGTTGCTGCCAACGGCTGGCTTGCAGTGTGTGAGCGAGATCAAGAAAGCCTTTCGGCGTGTTATTCAGCCCGTCGTAGCAACAAGTCGTGACAGGGAAAAAGATGATGATGGCGGCCATCACGACTTTTGAAGCAATGCCGTAATCCAGCCAAAGCATTAATACCGGCGCAATGGCAAACACGGGGATTGCTTGGCTGGCAATCAATATTGGCAGCAACCAGCGCTTGACTGGTTTAAACAGCAGCATTTGCAAGGCAAAAAACAACCCCATACTGAGGCCGAGCAATAAACCGAATATAATTTCTTGAGCGGTGACCCATGAGTGGCGCATCAATACGTCGTGGCGTAGTAATAAGCGATCCAACACCGACAGTGGTGTCGGCAAGATAAACGAGGGAAGATCAAAAGCGACAATCAATCCCTGCCAAGTTATCAGAATGGCGAAGACGATAATAATGCCACGCATTAGTGCGTAAAGTGCCTTGCTGCCAGAACTATTGTTGTTAGAACTATTGCTGCAATGGCGTTTTGTTGTCCGGCTGGCCAGAGGCGTTAAATCAGTCATTATCTCGCTCCAATGTCTGGAATATCTGTTGCTGAACAAGCGCAGACTCTGGGTCTAATTCTCGTAGTGGCGGCAGATTGGGCAAGGGCAATGATTCGGCTTGCGCAGGTGAACCGGTTAAAATGTATAAGCTTCCTGCTAGGCGAACTGCTTCTTGTGGATCGTGGGTGATTAACATGACAGTTTTGCCTTTTAACAGGGTATAAGACAGCTTCTGTAGTTTATGGCGGGTCACCGCATCCAACGCCGAAAAGGGCTCATCCATTAACACAAAAGGCTTGTCCTGCATCAGTGTTCGAGCCAGAGCGACACGCTGGCGCATGCCTCCAGACAGGGTTTGAGGAAGTGCATTTTGCGCTGCTAGCAAGCCAACTTGATCCAATAGGAAACGCGCTTTTTCACGCACTTCACGGGTGATTTTTTGTTGGTTAAAACGGTAACTTAAGCAGACATTGTCTTCGACCGATAACCACGGCAGCAGCAAATCCTGTTGCGCCATATAAGCAATGCGGTGCTGAAAAGGCAGGCCATCACTGCAGGTTACGTTACCGCGCCAGTCTATTTTATCGTCTAGTAAACCTGCCAAATAACGCAGTAGCGAGGTTTTTCCGCTGCCGCTGCGCCCCAGCAAACAGGTCCATTCTCCCGCGGGAATGTCCATCGAGATGTCTTGTAAGGTGGCTGTTTCTGCTCCATGGTAATGCAAGCAAGCATGCTGAATAGAGAGTCCAAGTGGTGTCTGGCTCATTGTGTTGAGCCATCTTGATGCAGGGCAAAAAAGTGATTCACTGGACCATGGCCTTGACCAATATGGAGCTGGTCGGCGTGCTTGATTGCTTGGCTAATGTAGGATTTAGCGAGGTGAACGGCGTCGAGCAAAGAGTACCCTTGGGCCAGATAAGACGTCATCGCAGAGGAGAGAGTACAGCCGGTGCCGTGTGTGTTTTTCGTGTGAATCCGTGGAGCAGAGAGCCTTTCGACTGTGGTGGCCGTGATGAGTAGATCAAGGCTTTCTTCTTGGTCGTCTAAGTGACCGCCTTTTAGCAGTATGCAACTTGCCCCCAACGCTCTGAGCGTGGGCACCATGGCGAGCATCTCATCTTCGTTGGTTGGTCTTGGTAACCCGGTGAGCGCAGCAGCTTCAGGAAGGTTGGGCGTGATGATGTCTACCAGAGGGAAGAGCGTCTGTTTGAGTGTGTTAATGGCGCTTTCTTGCAGTAATAAGTCGCCACTGGTGGCAATCATTACGGGATCTAACACAATGAACTTGGGTCGATATTGGCGCAGTGTATCGGCCACGGTGTTGATGATGCTGCTGTCCGCTAGCATGCCTATTTTAACGGCAGTGATCTTGATGTCGCTAAAGACCGCGTCTAATTGGCTCTTAACGTGGTCTAGTGGAATCGGAAAAATAGCCGCAACGCCGAGGGTATTTTGCGACGTAATCGCGGTAATGGCTGAGCAGGCGAAGCCGCCAGTGGCAGAAATGGCTTTGATGTCTGCTTGAATGCCGGCGCCACCGCCGCTGTCTGACCCAGCGATGGTCAACACAATAGGTGTGCCAAGGCCGTTTGGCTGAGACGTTGGGTGGTTGTATTTAACCGGGTTGCTGTGTGGAACAGAGTGACTAGACATATGAGCTCCTAACGGTGACGCAAGGAACTGCATAAGCCAATTTGATCAGAAAGTGTTATCTGAACGCTTTATCGAGAAGCCCAAATTGGTATATGGGACACAGTGGCAAGCACTGTTATCACAATAGTTCCCTACGCCAGTGTTAACTGAATCAGGTTCAACGGGTCTCGTGTTATACGATCTCAGCAAAAAAATGCCCCCCGACTATGATGGCAACGATGGTAACAAGATTTGGTCAAAGACTCATCATTTTTTAATAATGTAAACATCGTCAATAATAATTAGAGTCTTATTTTGTTCTTAGGTATTTGTTCTTAGGTATTTATTATGGATTGTTTTTTATGAATTATTTGCTTGGCACTCTGTTTTATATTCACATAGCCTAAAGTGTTTTGCTAAACCTAAGCAAAATGTGGGCTAAGGTTTTTATTCCCCATTCTCTTTGTTCCATATTTTGCCCACTAAAGTTCACTCTAAAACAGTGACGGTATTTCCCTGTCGCAGAAAATAATGGTCCTGGAGCAAATCCCACCCCTTCTAATCGGCACTGCTCTACTAGCTTTATACTGTCGACACTTTTATTAAGCTCAACCCATAATATAAAGCCGCCATTAGGAAAACTTACTCGAGTATCGTTAGGGAAATAACGTTTGATCACGGTGAGCATATGATCTCTTTGTTTTTCATAGCGTTGGCGCATAGTTCGAATATGTTTATCGTATTCACCGAGGCGAATGAATTGCGCAATAGCGAGTTGTGGAAGTGTTGGGCACATGGAGCTACTGACGTATTTTATGTGAGTTACCTTGTCTCGATAACGTCCTGGTGCAATCCAGCCAACTCGCATGCCAGGTGCGATAGTTTTAGAAAACGATGAGCAAAGTAGTACTCGACCGTCTTCGTCGAAGGACTTAATGGTCCTAGGACGAGGAAACTGGTAGGCGATATCACCATAAATATCATCTTCGATAATGGCAATGTCATAGCTTTGAGCGAGTCGATAAAGGCGCTCTTTTTTGTCGTCTGGCATGGTGTAGCCAAGAGGATTATTACAGGTCGGTGTGACTAAAATAGCTTTAATTGGCCATTGATCTAGCGCGAGCTCTAAGGCTTCTAGACTGATTCCTGTTTCTGGGTGAGTGGGTATTTCCATTGCCTTAAGGTTAGCGGCTTTAATGGCCTGCATAGAACCATAAAAGCTAGGTGATTCAATCGCAACAATATCCCCAGGCTCAGTTACGGCACGCAGACAAACAGAAAGTGCTTCTTGGCAACCTGATGTGACCACGATATCGTCAGGGTGAAGTTGGCAGCCAGAAGCGCCAGCTAAGCGACATAGCTGAGTTCGTAACTCTTGAGAACCCCTGATGTCGCCATAGCCGAGACCTAATTCTGGGCTTTTCTTAGAAAGGTCTGCCAGTGTTTTTAACAGCGGTTTTAATGTTGATACCGTCATATCTGGCATTGCATGTTGTAATTGAGCGCCTTTTTCGTCGCCGCGAATCATTAGCATATTAAAGACTTCTTCCCATTGGGATACATCAAGCGGCCGTTGAGGTGGGCGCGATACGCGAGGGAGATTATCAACACGGGGTTTTTGGACGACAAAATAGCCTGATTTTGGACGAGCTTCGACTAATATATCTTGTTCTAGTTGACGATATGCTTCTTGAACCGTCGAAATACTGACGCCATGTTCTTGGGATAATTGACGCACAGAAGGTAACTTATCACCCGGTTTATAAAAGCCTAATTCGATGTGTTCTCTTAGTCGCTTTGATAGATCTTGATATAGGCTCATGGTGTATTCTCCTTTGCACGTATAGCTGTATTGATTCGTCGCGATATTGTAGCTGAGCCTGCGTCATCAAATTACCATACAGATATTGGAAATTGCCACCATACAGTCAAATAAAGTTTTTTCTGTATGGTTAATAAAGTGATTTTTTGAGTCTGTATTGATTTCAAGTCACTCTCTATACTAGCTGCCCATACACGCAGTGCCTTTTATTATCCTAATGGATATAGGGACAAAGCTTAGAACGAACGTCTAAAGATATTAGAAATAGACGCTTAAAAGGAAGAGCAGATCATGTTGATTATTTCATTATTGACTCACATACAACACTGTATAGAGCGCTATCAAACACGCAAAGCGCTGAACAAACTGAGCGAGCAACAAATGCAAGATATTGGGTTGAGTCATGAAAAGCGCCAAGCGGAATTATCTCAAGCCAGTTTTATTGGGGTTGTTAGCGATCTGCTTCGAACGAACTCAAAAGGAGACTTGTCGTGATTACCGATGCCTCTTTCTTTGTCACCTTGGCATTGTTTGCTTTTATTATGTCGGTGACACCCGGCCCGAATAATATGATGTTACTGGCCTCTGGTGCGCAATTTGGTTTCCGCCGCACCTTGCCTCATATGGTGGGCATTGTATTGGGTATGGCTTCTTTATTGTTTTCGGTATTGCTTGGCTTAGGGACTTTATTTGTACTGTATCCACCGATTTATTTGGTATTGAAATGGATTGGTGGTGCTTATTTACTTTGGCTAGCTTGGAAAGTGGCAAGTGCTCCCGTAGGGCAATTATCGAATACAAAAGAACGGGCGGCTCCTATGCGCTGGTGGCAAGCGTCTCTCTTTCAATATGTGAATCCGAAAGCGTGGATGATGTCGATTGGCTGTGTCAGCTCATTTTCTTTGACTGGCGATTTGTATGTTCAATCTGGTTTTTGGATTATCGTATTTTTTGCTTGTATGGGATTTCTTGCCATAACGCTCTGGGCGTGGGCGGGCGTGACTATTCGTCGTTGGTTAACTGATGACAAGCGCCAACGAATATTCAACTATGGAATGGGATTCGCTACGGCATCGACCTTGCTGTTGATGATAGGTAATTAGATAATACTATTTTGGGTTTGGGTGTTAATGGATTCGACAATGAGTGAGTGGAGTATATACATCATCAAAACTCGGCTAGATACACTTTATACTGGTATTACAACCGACGTAGAGCGCCGCTTTAGAGAGCATTCTGGAGTGAATAAACGAGGTGCTCGATACCTAAAAGGAAAAGGCCCCTTAGAGTTAATGTGGCATCAAACTGTTGGTACCAGAAGTGATGCCTCAGTATTAGAGTATCGCGTCAAGCAACTCGATAAACGTCAGAAGTTACAGCTGATTGATGGAAATATGTGTTTAGAAACGTTAACCAATAACTAGCCACATCGATATTTGCTTATCTATGTGGCTATTTTTGACGTAGGCGTCTCTTAACTTAAGAAAAACTCTTTACAGCATCAAGTACGTCTCGATAAGCCTGTTGTTCGTATTTTGCAAAGCCAGACAATGTGCGCGCTTTTACTTTGGTAAAAATAGGCTGAGTCAGGCCGGTTAAAAAGCGTGTTATTAACACATCAGTAACGACAGTGTTAGGGCTTTTGCTTTGCAGATGAGAGACAAATTCACGGACGTAAAAAGCCAGATCTTGTTGCCAATTATCCTGCTGTGAGGTGAGCGAAGTAAACGCTAGTACCTTACCTTTACAGACCGAGCAATGACCGCAATGTTCGGGCGCGTTTTTATCACCAAAGTATTTTGCTAAGTTGTGGTTTAGGCAGCGATCCAGTTGGAAAAAACGAATCATGGTCGCGATGCGTTCTATCTCTGACACCTCTTTTTCTTCGACGTACTGACTAAGCTGGTTGAGCAGTGTTTCCTGATGAAAGACTCGAGTGTTCACTTGATAAACTTCAGTCAGCCCTTTGCTTTCCAGTGTGATGGCATGTTGGTCAGCAAGAAAGTCTAGTGTTTGCAATACCTCCCCTCGTGACATACCTGCTTGCTGATAGATGGCATCAAAATTTGGACTTCCCCAAATTTTCTTATACTGAATCCCGTTTAATATCGCATCATAAGTGTTTTGCATCTCAGCGGGAATGCGTGCTTTAAAGGCAAAGCGATCGGTTTCCCATTTGAGTCGAACGTCGGCGTAATAGCTGTATTTTGGTTCTATGGCAGCAAACATTTCAAGTTGTACTAATAGGGTTTTCAATGGTAAAGAGCGAATATTGGTTTGGTTGGAAAGGCCGTACAGTTGCGTTTCCCACTGATCCGTATGCCACTGCTCATCATGAACTGTTTGTTCTTTGATTTGGCTTAACAGCGCCTCTATTTCATGGCGTTGTGGGGTATCGCCATAGACAAAGCTTTCTAAGGTGTGCAAACCGTCTAAGCTCGCCAACATGACACATCGGCTTGGTAAATTGTCACGTCCAGCGCGACCAATTTCCTGGCTGTAGTTTTCGATCGATTTGGGCAAATCATAATGGACCACGAGGCGGATATCCGCTTTATCGATGCCCATGCCGAAGGCAATGGTGGCGACGATAATCGGCGTCTGGCCGGACATAAAGTCAGCTTGAATTTGACGACGGACATCGTCTTTTAACCCGGCATGATAGGCCTTTGCAGGAAAGTTATTCGCCATCAGAGTATTGGCAATGTCTTCCGCTGTTTTTTGTTGGGTGACGTAGACAATGCTAGGGCCCGATACCTCGATAAGTACTTTTTTAAGCTCAGACATCTTGCCGTCGCTTTGTACTGGAATCAGTTCGATGTCTAAATTGGCGCGGTAAAAACCGGTTTGAGTGATGTGTTCAGGAAAAATATTAAATTTCTGCGCCATGTCTCTTTGTACTCGGCGTGTTGCCGTTGCCGTGAGAAGCAGGACCAAAGGAATTTGAAGCTCTTGCTGATAATGGGGGAGTTTTAAATAATCTGGTCGAAAATTATGGCCCCATTCAGAAATACAGTGAGCTTCATCAACGACTAACATTGAAATCGGTACTTGTTTGATAAAACGGCGAAAACGCTCGTTTTTAAAACGTTCCACTGAAATCATCAGTATTTTAATGTGACCGTTTTGCACGCCTTCCATGACCGCTTGGCTGTCTTCTTTGGTTTGGCTGGAATCCAAACTGGCGGCGGCGATGCCTTTGCTTCGCAAGAAGTCTAATTGATCGTGCATCAATGCAATTAATGGCGAAATAACTAAGGTCAGATTAGGCAGTTGTGTCGCTGTAAATTGATAACATAATGATTTGCCAGAGCCAGTAGGGAATACTGCTAATGACGAGTGCCCAGCGAGTAACTGTTGAATCGTTTGCTCTTGACCTTGGCGGAATTGGTTAAAGCCAAAGAGCGCTTCTAATTTGGATTCTAATGCATTCATAGAGACATGTTTCCCCATTCTAGTTCGCAGCTTTTAAGTTCATTCAAATGATTGATCCAGTATTCATCACTGGCAAACCAAGGGAAGGCTTTGACAAAAGCAGGGTCATGCCAACGCTCTTGTAACCAAGCGGCGTAGTGGATTATTCGAGCGCTTTTAAACACATCAATTAAACCTAGTTCACGCGTGTCAAAAGGCAAGTAAGTTTCATACCCTTCGATTATTTCGCTGAGTTGTTGCCTTGGGTTTTCCGTTTGCGTTAGGTGTAGCCACAGGTCTTGAACCGCCACACCATTTTGGCAGTCATCAAAGTCGAGAAGGTGGAATTGATCATTGTGAAGCATTAAGTTGCTGCGATGGCTATCGCCATGAACCGGACGTAACTGTGTTGGCCAGTAGATATTGAGTTGCGCTACGCTCATCTCATGAAGACGACTAATTTGCTTTTGATATTCTGCTTTGAGTTTCTGAGGTAAATGATCGCCCGTTAGAATACACGCGGCGGCTTGTTCGATTTGATCTAACGGCGAGACACTGATGCGATGCTTAAAAGGTGTCGACATGGCTTGATGAACTTGTCCAATCAGTTCGCCAAGTTGATACAGCTGATCAAGGTTGTCGGCTTCAGGATGTTGTCCTGTTAATTTGGGCGAAAGAGTAAAGTGTATGTCGTTGTGATGGAATAGGGTTTTCCCTTCAAACGTCAATGGTGCGACCACAGGAATGCCTTGTGCTTGCAGAGCCAGCAAGGTCTCATGCTCTTCACCAATTTGCGCATCGTTCCAGCGCCCGGGTCGGTAAAATTTGGCGATCACCGGTGAGCTGTCTTCAATACCGACTTGATAAACGCGATTCTCATAGCTGTTGAGCGGATAAATACGCGAATCACACCATAATCCTGTGGATTCTACGGCGTCTAAAATAACGTCAGGAATAAGACCTGAAAATGTGTGTGTCGCGGACATAGTGTTGGCTCTAAAAAAATCAAAGGGCAATAATAAACATGGCTGAGAGTAAGAATAATTCGTTATAGCAAAACAAAAATCGATGACAGCCGAGCAGCGTCATTATAGCAAGATGTTTATAGCGCGTGGGGCGTTTACTGGAAGTTTTGAAAACACAGTCAGACGTTTAGCGCCTGACTGTTTTTCGGATCATGGCTCAATTACTTTCGCTGTATTGAGGTTTACTTAGTCTCACCTGTCGATGAGCTAGTGCCGCTAGAAGGCACTGGCGTACTGTCTTTATCTAGAGTATTCACAGCTTGTTTTTCTGTTACTTCCGTAGTACTCGCTTTAGCGTCTGTTGTTGCTAGGTTTTCTTCCGCCTCAGCGTTAGCAGGCGTTGTGATGGTCGTGGCTTTTGCTTGAGCTGATTTTTTCGCTATTTCAAGTTGTGTGATTAAATTAGCGACTTGGTTTTGCAGCGAGGTAGCGTATGCGCTTTTATCGGCAAGCTTGGTGTTAAGAGTGTCAATTTGCTTATTTAGTATGTCTAGGTTATTGTTCTGCTTAACAATGGTAGCTTTTAATGCTTGTTGAGCGGATTGAACAGCCTGCTCATTTTTCATGCTGTCTCTGATGAATTGAACAATAAGTTCACTCTGTTTACTGAGTCTTTGGTCGCGGGAATCGACAGCGCCCAATTCGTTAGAAATAGCCAATAAGAGTTTCTCAAAACTCAAAATATAACCTTCATCGGCGCTCGGCGGCATAGCGCGTAGTTTTTTCACCGCAATAGACACTTGTTCTGCATGATTAATGGCAAACATTACAGAGTCAGCTTTTTCTTTGATTTTTGCATTGGCTCTTGGTTCTGAGGCAATAAAGGCTTCGGCGTCCATTAGTGCCGCTGAGGCTTGCGCTAATGTTTGTGGCGCAGAGTTTTTTACCAGCGCAAGTTCAAGTCTGGTTAATTTGTCTTTAGCGTCTGATAGGTACACTTTGATGGCGGTTTTTATTTCTAAACCACGCTGTTTACCTAATAAAGTAGGCTGTGCTTTGATGGCAGCATCGGCTTTGCCTTCTGCAACTTGGTCTACTAAATGCTTCAGATCACTATCCAGCTGCTTGTAAGTAGTAGGGTAAAGTGTGTCGGCTCCAATTACTTTTAGTTGTTTGCGGTTGGCAAACGCATCTTCAAGGGTATTGAGTGCTTGCTCTCGAATGGCTTGAGCTTGGCTTATTTCGGCAGAAAAGGTGCTTAAGTTTTCGAGTGCGGCTTCCATATTAGTTTGAGAATTGAAGAAGCCAATGTTGTCATTGGCTTCGCTTGGGTCTGAAGAAAATTCAGCATAGTAGCCTTTGGCTTTATCAAGTGCTTGTCGTGCCTTGTTGACGTGACTGGTTGCAAACCAATCGAGTTGACTGTCACTGGCTGAGGTCAATGTAGCAGAGGCGTTATCGATCGATACCTTAACGGCGCTTATTTCTGTGGATAATTGTGATTGAGCCGCGCTATCGACTTTACTCGGTGCGGATGAGCTGCTTGGAGAAGAGGCACAGCCAGCTAACGTTAGGGTGATTGTGGCCATCATGGCTACCATTTTAACGCTGTATTTCATTACATTGTCCTTATTGCAGAATAGTAGAAAGCGATATCACGCGTCGTATCGATCAATAAAATGGGGTTGTTGTCGTTTTCTAATCAAAATACTGACACTTTACTGAAGGAAGTAATAGTAGCTACCTGCAGCAAGCAAGTATAGGAGGCACTGATAATTCTAGCGAAAAAGGTATATGAGAAGGGGAGTTGTGCATGGAAAAGGAAAAAAGAGCCTCATTTTAGTAGGCTACTGATAATACATTTTTTAGCAAAATAATTGAGCCCTTCTTGGGCTCATTCTTACTTGTTTTTGCTGTGATATCTTCTCCTACCTCGCTAGTTTTTTATTGATAAACCAGTGTTTTTGCAGTTGGCTTAAGTAGTAAAGTAGCGCAACAATAGCGACCAAAATAACCTCGTAATGCCCTTCAGGATAGCCGCCATTATGAAACGGTAAGGTCAGCGCACAATAAAGAGGTACCGTCATCGCTACCCATTGGCTGAGCGCTGATTGGCAAAAGTGATAACGCTTAGCTAGCATGTAACAGATAAGTCCACAAAGTAAGCCGATAGCCCCACCAACAAAGACATCTATAGGCCAATGAGCCCCTACCATTACTCGGCTCAGCATGACCATCATAAGAACGAAAATAACTCCGATTCTCTGCTGTTTATTTTTTGCAACAACTAAGAAAAACGAGGCAATCACACCTGCGGTGGCGGAGTGGCCAGATGGAAAGCTATGTGTTCGCAATAAATTTCCGACGAGGTGAAAGCTATTTTCGGGTAATACCCCGCCAGGTCGAGCCATTGCGAAAAAAGATTTCATTCCGTGGGTGATAAATGTTGTTGGAATAATGGCTATTATGGTTGCTGACAATAGTTTTGGGTGGACGTAAACAATAAACAAAAGCAACGCGATAGCGACTTGAGTATCTCCCAATAAAGTGATGAAGGAGCAAACCACATTCGGTAGCTTACTGCCAAGTGTGTTTAGTGTGTAAAAACCTGCATGATATCCATTAGTAATCCAAAGCAGTATAGCGAAAATTAAAAATGTGATACTGGTACCAATAATGAAACGAAAAGGAATGTAATGGTGCTGACTTGTTTCCTTATTCGATAGTAAATGATAACGAAATAGCTGAGATACCTTCATGATTGAGTGTCTCCATAATATATAAGCAAATGTTTAATGCTTTTGAAAAATAGAGAGTAATCTCACGAATGTGAAATTTTAATAAACATTTTTTGCGTTTTTAATGCTTATTTTGAAGGTGGGTGTTTATAAATATTTTTTATTTAAAATAACATCAACTGAAAGGGCATCGCTTGGTGAGTGTGTTGTAAATAGTAGAATTTTTTTGAGGTTAAAGCGGTAGATAAAAAAACCATCACTTCATGTTACGCCAAAGTGATGGTTTTTAGGTACATAAACAAAAGCCGCTTTATTATGTAAGCTTAGAGTGGCTGTGTTGCGTTACTACTGCGTGAAAGGGCGATCGCCATCTTCATCTTTTATACGAGTCGGTAAGCCCATCTCGTTCAACAAACCTAAGAAAGGTCTTGGATCAAGTTGCTCGACGTTGCGCATTTCTTTTGCGTCCCAAGTGCCGTTAGCAACGAGGATAGCAGCGGCAACAGGTGGTACGCCCGCGGTATAAGAAATACCTTGGCTGCCTACTTCATTGTAAGCGTCTTTGTGATCCGCTACGTTGTAGATAAAGACTTCTTTTTCTTTGCCGTCTTTGATGCCTTTCACTACATCGCCGATGCAAGTTTTACCTGTGTAATCTGGCGCCAAAGAAGAAGGATCTGGAAGTACTGCTTTAACCACTTTAAGAGGAATAACCTCTAGGCCTTCTGCGGTTTTCACTGGTTGCTCAGAGAGTAGACCTAAGCTTTTAAGAACCGTGAAGACATTGATGTAATGCTCACCAAAGCCCATCCAGAAACGTACGTTTGGCACGTCTAGATTTTGTGAAATCGAGTGTACTTCGTCGTGGCCTGTCATGTAAGCGGTTTGCTTACCAACGACAGGAAGGTCGTCTGTTCGACTGATCTCGAACATTTTGTTTTCTTGCCACGCACTTTTTTGCCAAGAGTAAACACGACCGGTGAATTCACGGAAGTTGATCTCTGGATCGAAGTTAGTTGCGAAGTATTTACCGTGGCTACCGGCATTAATATCAATGATATCGATGTCGCTAACACTGTCGAAATAGTGGTTGTAAGCTAATGCTGCATAAGCATTTACTACACCTGGATCAAAACCTACGCCAAGAATTGCGGTCACGCCTTTGTCTTTACATAACTCGCGGCGTTTCCATTCGTAGTTTGCATACCATGGTGGTGTTTCACAGATTTTCGCTGGATCTTCATGGATCGCAGTGTCTAAGTAAGCCACACCGGTTTCGATGCAAGCTTCAAGAACCGACATATTAATGAAAGCAGAACCGACATTAATAACGATTTCAGACTCTGTGTCGTTGATCAGTTTGATAGTGGCTGGTACATCAAGAGCATCAAGAGCAAATGCTTGAATGCGGCCCTCGACTTTCATGCTGCCTTTTTCTAAGACACTGGCTACAATATCGTCGCATTTCGCAACGCTACGGGAAGCAATTGCGATATTGCCCAGTGTGTCATTGTGTTGGGCGCATTTGTGGGCTACAACACGAGCCACGCCTCCGCCACCGATAATTAGAACATTTTTTTTCATAGTAACTCTCTCCAAAATAAAAAGTGTGAACCGTCTTAACTTGTGATCAAGAAAGGTTCTGCACAAAGTCGTTATAGTCGAATTCCCTCACGACCTCGATGCTGCCATCCAATTGGCGTATGGCAATAGACGGCATCTTAACACCGTTAAACCAGTTCTTTTTCACCATGGTGTAACCGGCAGCGTCTTGAAAAGACAAACGGTCACCCACTTGCAATGCTTTATCGAACTTGAATTCGCCAAAAATATCGCCGGCTAAGCAAGACTTGCCGCAAACCATGTATTCATGATCGCCGTCGCATGGTGCCATTTTAGCGTTTTCGCGATAGATTAATAAGTCCAGCATGTGTGCTTCAATTGAGCTGTCTACCACGGCCAAGTTTTTGCCGTTAAATAAGGTATCCAATACAGATACTTCTAGGGTTGTGCTGTTAGTAATCGCCGCTTCACCAGGCTCAAGATAAACCTGTACTTGGTAGGTATCTGCGAAGGCTTTAAGGCGTTGGCAGAATTGATCCAGTGGATAATTCTCACCAGTAAAGTGAATACCGCCGCCTAGGCTGACCCATTTCATTTGTTTAATCAAATGGCCAAAGCGAGTTTCAATGTGAGTCAACATCTCATCAAAGCGCTCAAAACTGTTGTTTTCACAGTTGTTATGGAACATGAAACCGGATATTTGTTCGCTAACAGTGGCGATTTTTTCTGGATCCCATTCGCCTAAACGACTAAATGGACGCGCTGGGTCGGCAATAATAAAGTCAGAGGTACTGACTTGAGGGTTCACTCGTAGACCGCGAATGTGGTTTTCGCTGACGTCTTTAAAACGTGTTAATTGGCCGATTGAGTTGAACAAAATCTTATCGCTGTTGGCGAGAACGTCTTCGATTTCATCGTCAGTGTAAGCCACGCTGTAAGCGTGAGTCTCACCTCGGAATTTCTCTTTGCCTAATTTCACTTCATACAAAGAAGAAGACGTGGTGCCGTCCATGTACTCTTGCATTAGATCAAATACAGACCAAGTCGCGAAACATTTAAGCGCCAAAAGAGATTTGGCACCAGACTGTTGGCGCACGTAAGCAATCTTCTCTAAATTCTTCAGAAGACTGGCTTTATCAATGAGATAATATGGTGTCTTGATCATGGCAAGGGCCCATTTTTGAAAAGGCGTATTCTAGAGCAAAAATGGGGGCGTTTTCTAGCAAGATTTTGCTATTTTACTACTTCATCTTTGCGCAAAAATTATTTATGAAACCGAATGTGAGCTAAAATTCGGTTTTGGTGTTTTTAAGCGCTAGGTCAAGTTGTTATTAAACTAAGCAAATAAGACAAAATATCATCATCTTCCAATTTCCTCTTGAGAAATCATCTTGCTCCCCTACAATGCCGCCTTCTCTTGCCATTTAACGTGGTTTAATTCATGGGTTTTGTTGCCATTTAGCGCATTTCCTTGCACTTATTTGTCGGTAAGTGCATTACCTTTTTAGGAATATATTGACATGAATGCGGTTGTTGTAGGTGTTGCCTTAATGCTGATCTTAAGTGTGGCACGTTTAAACGTAGTGATTTCGTTGTGTGTGAGTGCTATCACGGCAGGTTTAGTCGGCGGAATGAGCTTACTTAAAATCACCCAAGTATTTGAACAAGGGCTAGGAGAAGGGGCGGTAATTGCATTAAGTTATGTGATGTTGGGAGCCTTTGCTGTTGCGATTTCTCGTTCAGGGTTAACCGATTGGCTAGCGCATAAAATTATTGCCATGATCAATCGTTCTCCAATACCGAAGCACGTTGCTTTGATGCGAACTTTAGTTTGTAGCGTCCTTTTACTGATGGCAATAATGAGTCAAAATTTGATTCCTGTGCACATCGCCTTTATTCCCATTTTAGTACCGCCTCTGCTGCACGTAATGACCTATTTAAAGTTGGATCGTCGCTTAGTAGCCTGTGTTTTAACGTTTGGCTTAGTCACTCCCTATATGGTCTTGCCAGTCGGTTTTGGTGGTGTATTCCTTCATCAGCTGCTTGCTAGTAATCTAGCAGCTAATGGCCTGAAGATAGACCCTAGTAAGATTGCACCAGCTATGTGGCTACCGGCAACTGGGATGGTTATTGGCTTATTAATAGCTGTTTTTATTAGTTATCGTAAGCCTAGAGAATATGAAGAGTCGGAAGATGAATTTGATATTCACTCTCTGGTTTTACCTAGTCGCAGCGCTATTATTGTGTCTTTTATTGCTATTGTCGTGGCATTGGTGACACAGCTGTATACTGGCTCGATGATCTTCGGGGCACTAAGTGGTTTGGCGATGTATTTCATCACTGGACAGATTAGTTGGAAGCAATCACAAACGGTCTTTACGGGTGGTGTTGAGTTGATGGCCATGATTGGCTTTATTATGATCAGTGCTGCTGGTTTTGCCGCTGTTATTCGTGCAACAGGTGAAGTTAATTCGCTTGTGAATGTTCTGGGTGGCTGGATGGGCTCAAACCAAGCGGTGGCTTCTGCAAGTATGTTGCTGGTGGGTTTGATTGTAACTATGGGCATTGGATCATCATTCAGTACGATTCCTATTATCGCGACGATTTATACGCCATTGGCCATGCAGTTAGGATTTAGTCCGATCGCAATTGTTGCTTTGGTTGGTACCGCCGCCGCATTAGGTGATGCAGGCTCGCCCGCTTCAGATTCCACGTTAGGACCAACTTCTGGCTTAAATGCCGATGGTCAGCATGACCATATTCGCGACAGTGTTATACCAACTTTCTTGCATTATAACTTGCCACTTTTAGTTATGGGTTGGGTGGCTTCCTTAGTGCTTTAACGTGCTATTAATGTAAACAGAGCATAGGGCGATGCTTTGAGTGCATGTAGCTAAGGTATTTAGGTTTTCATTTTTTAACGTGGCTGCTTCTCATAATGATAGAATGCAGCCTTGATGTCTCTCAATGGTTAAGGAAATCTGCTCTATGTTGAATTTAGTTATTGGTTTGGTTATTTTCTTTGGGTTGCATTCTATTCATATTTTTGCCCCAGAATGGCGTGACCGCAACATGGCGAAAAGTGGTGCAATGCGCTGGCGTATTCGTTTTGGGTTAATATCACTGTTGGCCATTGCCTCAATTATTATTGGTTATATGCAACTGCGACCGTCTCCAATTTGGCTTTGGTATCCACCGGTTTGGACTCATCAAATATCAGCGGTACTAATGTTGATCTCTTTCTACTTTGCTGCGGCCGCGATTATTCCTGGCACTAAAGTGAAATCAATGATCGGGCATCCTTTGTTAATTGCTATTAAAGTGTGGGCACTGGCGCATTTAATAAGTAATGGCACATTAGCTGATGTGATTCTGTTTGGTAGTTTTTTGATTTGGGCTATCGTTAGTTTTGCCGTTGCACGTCGTCGTGATCGAGCTGCGGGTGTAGAAAAGCCAATATACATTGGCGTTCATATGGATTTGGCTGCTTTTGTACTGACTATGGTTTGTTGGTTCGCTATGGTATTTTTCTTACATAAATTATTGATCGGTGTTTCTCCACTGGTTTAATCTATTGCGAAATCTTGTCTATAGACCTTCCATTAGTTTGCCTAATGGGAGGTTTTTTTATGTGTATAGAAAATGAACAATGCTGGGTCGTTAGCGTGTTGAAATTGTTGTTAACTGTCATGCTCGTATTAGCACGCTTATTATAGGCTTACATTTTTGGCGTTTTTCAACAAAATAGATTGCTGACAGCTTTTACTTGAATGTGTTATCTTCCGCGCCCTTTTTGGTTGTAAAGATAGGCAGTGGCTTAACATGATTTGTGGATTTGATTACGGTACATCGAACTGTGCAATCGGTATTGAACAAGATGACGCGGTTCGACTGGTGCCTCTTGAAGGCACAAATACTTTTTTACCTTCTACTCTTTATGCGCTTGATAGAGATTTAATTTCTGAATCAGTCGCTCGCAATCTTACCGATCCTCAGGCGAGAGAATTATTCGTTGAGCAGCGTCGATTGATTCTATCCCGAGCACAGCGTGTGCGCCGAGAAGAAGACATTGCGAACGATGAGCAAACGTTATTCTTTGGGCGCGCCGCCTTTGCTGAATACTATCAGTGGCCAGAAGACGGCTATTTCGTAAAATCACCAAAGTCTTTTTTAGGCGGCAGTGGGCTTCGTGAGCAACACATCCACTTTTTTGAGGATGTCGTCACTGCGATGATGCAAAACATCAAGCAACAAGCTGAGAAAAACCTAGGTGAAGAAATTACGCATACAGTTATCGGTCGGCCTGTTAACTTTCAAGGCATCGATTCCGAAGCGAGTAATCGGCAAGCGCTTGATATCCTAACGACGGCAGGCAAGCGAGCCGGTTTTAAAGAAATCGAATTTCTTTATGAACCGATTGCAGCAGGGTTGGATTTTGAAGCGAAAATGACGCAAAACCAAACCGTGCTGATCGTCGATATTGGTGGTGGTACAACCGATTGTGCCATGGTGAAAATGGGCCCAGATTTTTCTTCCAAAGAAGATAGAACGGCTGACTTTCTAGGTCATACTGGAGAGCGAATTGGCGGTAATGACCTAGATATTCGTGTTGCGGGCAAGCATCTTATGCCTTTGTTTGGCATGGAGTCTAATTTAAAAACCAGCTTACCCATGCCGACACAAATTTATTGGAATGCGGTTACCACCAATGATGTAACCGCACTCGCGACGTTTAACAGTTTAGAAACCAAGCTGCAGATTGAACAATTACGTTTAGACGCTGTTGAACCAAAACTTTTAGAACGTTTTTTGCATCTTCGTGAGGAAAAACATAACTATCATTTGGTTCGCAACGCTGAAGAAGCGAAGATAGCACTGTCTGATCAGCAAGAGCATGATGTGTTGCTGGATTACATTGAAAAGGGCCTAAATCGTCGTATTTCTCGTGAGCAATTTTCTCATTCAATACAACCACCGTTAGAAAAAATGCTTTCTTTAATGAGCGAATCAATTAAGCAAGCGGGCGTGCAACCTGATGTGATTTATATGACCGGTGGTTCGGCAAAATCACCTATTATCAGAGAGGCAATTCAAAAAAGAATAGGGGATGTTCCTGTTTTAGATGGAGACCACTTTGGTAGTGTCGCGGCGGGATTAACCGTTTGGGCGCAGCGTCTTTTTCGCTAATACGCATTGTAGTAGATAAATAAAATTGAATGGGATCACGAGCAAGGTGTCGTGTTTTCATTTATAGCCTTACGATGAATTTTTTACATTGCATACTCATGACTAAATTCGTAGGCTTTGCGAATCTGCTCATATTATGAGCAGTACGAATAAAGGTGTCAGTTTGACTGATTAAACGGGAAACGAGTGCGCTTCAGGACGAAGTTAATCTGGTACTGCCCCCGCAACGGTAAATAAGTTAGGACGTCACGCTTGCTCTCACTGTGAAAATGGGAAGGGACAAGTTACTGCTTATGAGTCCGGAGACCGGCCTTTATTTTTTATGTTTTTTGCCAAGCAAAAAACGATTAATTGAAATCATACGGGTGAGTATGAAACATTTATTGGAGGCACATCGTGCATATTGAACCAGGCGTCGTTACCGGCGTAAAAATTGTTTTGAGTTACGCAACAGCATTTGCAGCATTAGGACTTTCCGCTAAAGCTTCGATTGAAGCGATTCGTGAAAATGGCCTCATTAACTTGTTAGGAAGAAGTGTAATAACAAGTGCTTTAGTACTCTTCTTTTTTCAGGTGTTACCTCATCAAGCAGTCGGTGTATCAGAAGTGCATCTTATTCTTGGATCGACTTTATTTTTGATTTTTGGACCCGCTGCGGCATCCATTGGCCTATTTATGGGGCTACTAATTCAAGGTGTATTTTTCGCACCGTTTGATCTGCCTCAATATGGTATGAATGTGACAACCTTGCTTGTGCCGCTCTTTGCGATGGCCGCTGTGTCACGTCGTATTATCTCTGAACGCACTGCTTATGTAGACATTCGTTATACACAAGCGCTGAAACTGTCTTTGACTTATCAAGGTGGTATTGTTTTGTGGGTCGCGTTCTGGGCCTTCTACGGACAAGGTTTTTCTGCGTCTAATGTTTCTTCTGTGGCCAGTTTTGGTATCGCTTACTTGAGCATCGTATTGGTTGAGCCGATTCTTGATCTTATTATATTGGCGGGTGCAAAAGGACTAAAACGCCTTAAGTATTCACGTTTGGTTGAGCGTCGTCTCTTCAATTAAGATAAGTATTTAACTCTTATATAGGCGTTCTTATTACGCGCCCATCATAAAATGAAGATAAAGCGCCTAATGTTGATTTTAACATTGGGCGCTTTTTTTGAGTTAAATCACTATCGCTAAAAAATAAACTTACCGCTCGAGAATTAAGTGCTTGGCTCGCGACCTTGCTCGCACACGAAATCTAAAAAGGCTTGGTTCGCTTGAGAGAGATAGGCACCTTGTCGCCAAGCGATGGCTAAGTCGAGCCAAATAGGCGGATCAAAAGGCCGAGAGATTAAATCGTCATCACTTTCGACCACCATACTGAGAAGAGTCGACACACCAAAACCTTGTTGAGTGATGGATTTAATCAGTGGAATTAAGTTTGTTTCGAAGCCTATCTTGGGGATTTTACCCGTTTCCTTGGCGAGTCTATCTACCACGCGACGATGAAAATAGCCTTCTTTAAACATGACTAATTCTTCGTCAAAAAAAGCGTCTGGTGTAATGCTATCTAGTTGACTGAAAGAATGATCTTTAGCAATGGTGACGCGCATTTCTTCTTTCAGTAGGCGGTGTGTTTCTAAACCATTAGGTAAGGTTTCAGCAACGATAACACTTAAATCCAGCTCGCCTTGTTCTAACATCCTTTGTAGCTGCCAAGTACCACCTTCAACGACTTTTAGGTTAATGGTTGGATGACGGTGACGAAAGGCCATTAGGATCGGAGGGAAATAGTAAGATCCCAGCATACCTGGAATGCCCACACGAACTTCTCCTTGGCTCAAGCCTTTAAGCTCATTCATTTCTAATAAGGCATCATCGGTGGCTTGGACAATTTTTTCAGCATGCAGCAGGAGGCGTTTGCCTTCATCCGTTAGACTTATTTTACGATCAGCACGATGGATTAAGGTCAAACCCAATTCTGTTTCTAGTTTTTTGATCGCCATACTGACCGCAGGTTGAGCAACATTTAATTGTTCGGCAGCTCGTGTGAAACTGGCGGTTTTCGCAATCGCGAGAAGGTACCTTAATGGCTTTATATCCATCAATATATTTGATCCAATTAATAAATAAGATATATTTTATTGATAATTAGACTCAGAGTATAGTGGCCAGCATTATTAGGCATTCAGTGTGTTTTTCTTCTGCGCACTTTCCCTTCAGCACACTAATATCTTGGGGTAGAACGTGATCGAAGTTGGCAGTAATGTTTTTTGGCGTGGCACGCTCGCATTGGTGATTGGCTCCTTTATGGTATTTGCCAATGTGTATGTTACTCAGCCGCTTTTGCCAATGATTGCCAAGGAATTTAACATTAGTCCTTTGCAAGCGACGGCCAGTTTTACTATTACCACCTTAACCCTAGGGATTTCGTTGTTGTTCTATGGACCAATCTCGGATGCCTTTGGTCGAAAGGGGATTATGGTAATGACCATGGTTGGCATCACGCTAACCACCTTATGCCTTTCTTTTGTCCAAAGTTATGAGTCGCTTTTATTACTGCGCGGGCTTCAAGGATTTTTCTTAGCTGGACTACCCGCTATGGCGGTGGCGTATTTAGGCGATGAGTACACTCCTGAGGCATTGATGGTTGCCGTAGGTCTTTATATAAGCGGAAATACGCTCGGTGGTATCGGTGGACGCTTGATTGGTGGTTTTGTTGGCGAGTGGTTAGGGAGAGCTTCTACCTTTGGTGTGATGAGTGTTATTAGTCTTATCTGTATGACCGCGTTTATTATACTGTTGCCTAAGTCTCAAGGTTTTGAACCTAAGCCTTTGCGGGTGTCACATATTGTTTCTAATATGTTGGGACATTTAAAAAATCGTCGCTTAATTACGTGTTACTTCATCGGCGGCTTTAGCTTTTTTATTTTTATTAATCAGTACAGCTATATCACTTTTGTGCTTGAAGAAGCGCCTTACCATTTATCATCCAAATACATTGGCATGTTATTTCTTACCTATTTATCGGGCACACTAGGGTCTGCTATTTCGGGGCGTTTAGCAAAACGTTGGCCACAGCCAAATATTATGGTGTTAGGAACCTGTATTTTAATGTTAGGTTCTTTAGTGACCTTAGGGGGTTCGCTTTGGACGATTATTTTAGGGTTATTAATTAACAGCTTTGGTTTTTTCTTGTGCCATTCGACAGCCAGCAGTTTTGTCAGTCGTAATGCGAAATTTGCGAAGGCCAGTGCATCGTCGTTGTATCTCGTTTTTTATTATTTAGGGGCGAGTATCGGCGGTTATTACCTAGACCCCTTTTGGCGAGCGGATGGTTGGTTAGGTGTGGTAATAGGGTCATGGATTGTATTGGTGTTAGTTGCCTGTGCTGGAATTAGTCTAATTAGGCTTAATAAATCATAGAGCAATTAATGAATTCGATTACTTTAATGTGCTTCGTCAACGTTATCTTTCCCTGTTATTTGCGGAAAGTCTTCTTTGTTCTATCGTGATATCGCCTTGTATATGACGTACTCTAATGGACTTATTAATAAAAATTATTTTAAAGTAGTTTCTACTTTATTATTTCTCTTGTCTTATTCCTTAATTTTAGGAGCTCAGTAATGGATGTTTTGTCCTCATTAGCTACGTTCACCATTCATTGGGGGGCTATTCTTTTTCTCTTTTTATTATTAGCAGCCGTTGTTTCTATTGGTGTTATGTATTGGGTCGATGTACATCAAACCGCGCATACGATTCGTCGAAATTATCCTGTGGTTGGTCGTTTTCGCTACGCCTTTGAGCATTTAGGAGAGTTTTTTCGCCAGTACTTTTTTGCCTTAGATCGTGAGGAGAGACCGTTTGACCGAGCGGAGCGTTCATGGGCTTATCGAGCGGCCAAGAAAGTCGATACGACGATTGCTTTTGGCTCGACACGATCGTTAGACACGCCGGGGGATATCTTTTTCCTCCACTGTGCATTCCCAACATTAGACGAAGATGCGGTACAAGCGAAAGAGATTTGCATCGGAGAATTTACCGCTAAGAAACCTTATCGCACTAATTCAGTGGTTAATATTTCTGGTATGAGCTTCGGCGCCTTATCCAAACCAGCGGTACAAGCTTTATCTCGAGGCGCTCGAAAAGCGGGTATTTGGATGAATACTGGCGAGGGTGGTTTGTCGCCTTATCATTTAGAAGGTGGTTGTGATTTAGTCTTCCAAATAGGCACTGCAAAATATGGTGTTCGTAATGATGAGGGGCATTTAGACGACAGTAAATTGGCCAAAATTGCGGAACACCCAACGGTTCGTATGATTGAAATTAAAATGAGTCAAGGTGCTAAACCGGGTAAAGGGGGAATGCTACCTGGTGCTAAAGTGACTGAAGAAATTGCACATACTAGGGGTATTCCAGTAGGTCGGGATTCAATTAGCCCTAATGGTCATACAGACATTAAGTCAATCGATGATTTATTAAACATGATTCATCATGTTCGTACCGTTACCTCGAAACCCGTTGGCTTTAAAATGGTGGTAGGGGATTTAGGCTTTTTTGAAAAAATGTGTGAATTGATCCATAAAAAAGGCATCGATTATTGCCCAGATTTTATTACCATTGATAGCGCAGATGGCGGCACTGGCGCGGCACCTCAACCTTTAATGGATTATGTCGGCATGCAGCTACGAGAAAGTTTACCTTTAGTGGTAAATATCATCACCTCATATGGGCTGCGTCGATACATTAAAATCATCTCGTCAGGCAAGCTTGTGGTGCCAGGTAAAGCGGCTTGGGCACTTAGTGCCGGTGCTGACTTTATTGTAACGGCGCGTGGCTTCTTGTTTTCCCTAGGGTGTATTCAAGCGCTACAGTGCAATAAGAACACTTGTCCTACGGGCATTACAACGCATAATCCAGATTTACAAAAAGGCTTAATGCCTCAAGAAAAGTCTGAGCGAGTTGCTAATTACGCCGATGGTTTACTCCACGGTATTGGTTTAATCGCCCATTCTTGTGGTGTGAAAGAGCCAAGAGAACTAAACCGCTCCCATGTACGTATTATTGAAAATCAGAGCCGTTCACATCTTTTCTCTGAAGTGAATCCTATGCCACACGTTAGGCCTGAGTTCATTAACATGGTTGGCTTTCAAGATAAATCCGTGTCAGCTGAAGAGCGATTACAGTAGAGGGACAGAATGAAACAGCACACTATTTTTGTTGCTAATGTAAGTGATGCAGCCGCTTATTATGGGGCTGTCTTTGGGCTTGTTGTTGAAAGTGAAGAGGGTCACCTAGATGGGCAAGTTCGATTGTCCTCTAAACGCTCTGAAAACCTAAACGCTCAGCTTGTGCTCGTTGAACATGAGAAAGCCCCAGAAGCCTCTTTATCCAATAAATCGGCGCAGACGATCGAATGGTATAGCTCTCAATTTTGGGAGGATTACCATAATTTTTCGGCATTCGGAGTCGTGTTTGAAACATTGCCTAAAGATCAGAATAATCAGAACCATGTCATCTTCTTTGATGCTTATGGTGTGCAATGGGCTTTGAAGTAAACGGTTGAGTCTATTTTTGACTGGCGCCATTAGCAAGATAAAGAAGTCGGTGTTTACTTTTTAGGTCAATACTGTATTTTCTAGCAGAGTCTATTTTATTAATGGCTGCGTTTTTGACGTAGCCATTTCTTTTTGCTAGGAGCCGCTATGACTGCTTTATTTCATTATGCGTATCATGTGACATCACTGGATGCGACTCGGGATTTTTATACACAGGTATTGGGATGCACCGAAGGGCGTAGTACAGATACTTGGGTAGATTTCGACTTTTATGGCCATCAATTATCACTTCATTTAGGCACGCCAAGCCCTACCTCAAATACCGGAAAAGTGGGTGATCATCTTGTTCCCATGCCTCATTTTGGCTTGATACTAGCGCTCGATGAATGGCAAAAAGTGGCTAAACGATTAACCGAAGCTAATGTGCCTTTTGACCTTGCGCCTAGCGTTCGATTTGCCGGTTTGCCAGGCGAACAATGGACGATGTTTTTTAAAGATCCGAGTGGCAATGCCATTGAATTAAAAGGCTTTAAAGATCTAGCTCAGGTATACGCGAAATGATTCCATTTGTCAGTCGTGCTTCACAAACCGAGCAAGACGCGTGGATAGCCACGCTTTCTAAGGCCTTGCCAGAAGAAGTGATCGTCGCTTTTGAGACGCTTAGTTGTGAGCAAAAGCAAGCTTGTGATGTTGCTATAGTGGCGAATCCTAATCCAGCGTCATTGCTCGAACTTCCTAATTTGAAATGGGTTCACAGTGTTTGGGCTGGGGTTGAGGGTATGATTGCAGAACTTGATTCTCCAAATTTTTCAATTGTCCGTTTGGTGGATCCGCAGTTAGCCAAAACAATGTCTGAAGCGGTCTTAGCGTGGAGTTTGTTTCTGCATCGTGACATGCCTACGTACCAAGCACAGCAAAGCCGTAAGGAATGGCATCAACGAGCTATGGTTCGCGCTCAGGATCGCCGCATTGGTGTATTGGGGTTAGGGGAGCTAGGGAAAACCAGTGCGCTACGCCTCAAAGAGAATGGCTTTACTGTCGCAGGTTGGAGTCGGAGTGCAAAAAATATTACAGGTATTCAGTGTTTTGATGGTGAGCAAGGGCTTTATAAGCTGTTACAGCAGAGTGATATTCTTGTTTGTTTACTACCGTTGACGGATCAAACTAGAGGGCTTTTGAATAAAACAACGCTTGCTTGTTTACCCAAAAACGCGAGTATTATTAACTTCGCCCGCGGTGCTATTATTGATGATGCGGCCTTATTGGCAGCGTTGAATCAAAACATTAACCATGCTGTTTTAGATGTGTTCTCTCAAGAACCTTTGTCATCAAAAAATGGATATTGGGAGCATCCTCAAGTAAGTGTATTGCCTCATATTTCGGCACCGACTCACCCAGATAGCGCCAGTCAGATTGTCGCAAACCATATTCGAACTTATCGAGAGTTTGGCACAGTGCCACAAGCTGTTGTCCTCACCCGAGGCTATTAGGCTGATATAAGCTTGTTTTGGGTGTCTTTCTAGAAGCGCTTTATTAAAAATTAACACAAAAAACGTAAATAAAAGAGAAGTGAAATGCCGCATTGTATCATTGAATATAGCCAAAACTTGGACCAAGAAGTGCCTCCTGCGGATTGGTTGGAAACGGTTAAGGTTGCGTGTCTAACGTCTGGGCTTTTTGATGAATCAGACATTAAATTGCGCGGCTTTCCCTATAAGAATTTTATGACGGCAGGAAAGGAAGATGCGTTTGTTCATGTCACTATTCGTATGTTGTCTGGTAGGACAGTTGAGCAGAAAAGAGCACTCTCTCATCTCGTATTGGAAGCGCTAACGCAGTTTTCTTTAGTGGACGTTAGCTTTACGGTTGAAGTCTGTGAAATGGAACGCGATACTTATGCCCGCAAAGTCATTCTATCTTAATCAAGATGCACTAGCTTAATGGCTGTTGCTATAGGGTAAGGAAATATATCATGAAAGTTATGCTGTTATGGGCGCTATTTTTTCCTGTGATACTTTACGCTCAAGTTGATACAAGTGTGCCATCTAACGACAGTGCCGCATCAGTAGATGATCGTACTATGTTAAACAATGATGGCACCAAGATGTCTTCAAGTATGACGACAGACGATCAGGGTGGTTCTCAGGATGTTAATAATACCGAGAATGTTAATAATACTGAGAGCTATACGCCTGAAGAACCTAAAGTGCCTGAGCCGACTTCCAAACGGGCGCAAGAAGCGGATGGACTTTTACAGCAACGCGCGTCACGAGAAATTTCCACGTCCAACAACCCTTTTGTTTTGACACCACATCGACCTAATTATTTTTTACCGATAACATTTAATCCTCATCCGAATGAAAGCGCTTTTTTAGGTGATAAAGCGAACAATGAGGACCTAGATAAAGTGGAATTTAAGTTTCAACTTAGCTTTAAATTTCCTGTTGCGTATAACATTGTTGGTAGGAATACGAGCTTGTGGTTTGCCTATACACAGCAATCCTATTGGCAAGCCTATAATGGCGCGATCTCGGCTCCTTTTCGCGATACTAACTATGAGCCTGAAGTTTTCATTGTTACTCAGCCAAAAAGTGGTTTTTTGAATATAAAGCCTAGCAATATCAGTTATGGTTTTGACCATCAATCTAATGGTCAGTCTGATCCCTTATCGCGCTCTTGGAATCGTCTCTATGTTGATTTTACGTTTGAAGATGGGAATACGGCTTATTCGATAAAGCCTTGGTACCGTATTCCTGAAAGTAAGGACGAAGACGATAATCCGAATATAGAAAAATATTTTGGTTATGGCGAATTTAGAGTATTTCATGCCATTGATGATTACAGTATTGATGTAATGCTGCGTAATAACCTTCGCTCTTCTGAGAATAAAGGGGCGGTAGAGGTTGGCTTTACTTTTCCTCTGTGGGGAAAATCGAGAGGTTATGTTCAGTACTTTAATGGCTATGGTCAGTCCCTTCTTGGCTACGATCAGTCGTCTCAAACACTGGGTGTCGGCATTATGCTTACTAACTGGTTTTAACTTCTCACCACCAATTTATTGGTAAATGAGTTTCTACAAAACAACTTTAACGCCTTGCTGATTAGCAGGGCGTTTTTTCATCGTCATAAAGTTGTCATGTAACTGCAGTCTAAATGACATTTGACTACCTTATGTTGAAAGCATGTTCAACCAGAAAGGTGGTGAAATGAATATTCTTCAAAATATACACGCTGTCGATGTACATGCTTTTTATTGGTGTATGGCACGTAAACATCGCATTGCCATGGCAAGAGTAAGTCGAGCGATTTCTTTTAGTGCTGATGGGCCGCTTTATGTTCTGATCGCGTTTTCATTATGGGTCTTTGGGTTCGAGACCTTGGCTTACGCCATCGTGTTGGGTTTTATTCTTGAGCGCTGTGCATATCTTATTTTAAAGCGAGGTTTTAAGCGTAATCGCCCAGAAGAGGCTCTGGATAACTTTAAAAGCTTTATTGTGCCATCTGACCAGTTTTCATTTCCTTCTGGGCACACTTCAGGGGCTTTTTTTATCGCTTATTGTTTGAATGAAGCGTTTCCTGATTTTGGGCTTTATCTTTATATTTGGGCTGCACAAGTTGGCTTGTCGCGTATTTTTCTCGGCGTGCATTTTCCTACGGATACCGTGATGGGCGCCTTGCTTGGCTCTGGTTGTGCGGCATTAATGATTGGGGTTTTAGTATGAAAATACTTTACGGTGTTCAAGGGACGGGAAATGGTCATATTTCACGTGCACGTTCGATGGCGGCAGAATTTAAGTTAGCTGGCATTGAGGTTGATTTTGTTTTTTCAGGTCGTTCAAAATCTGACTATTTTGATATGGAAATCTTTGGGGATTACCGTGTTTTTAAAGGGCTGAGTTTTGTCTCTAAAAATGGACAATTGGATCTTATATCCACTTGCAGAAAAGCGAATCTCTTCACCTTGTTTAAGGATGTTCGTGAGCTAAATACGCGCGGTTATGATTTGGTGATTACCGACTTTGAGCCTGTAGTAGCATGGGCTGCTAAACGACAGGGAACACCTTGTCTTGGCTTTGGGCATCAGTATGCTTTTAGTCATAATATTCCTCGTTATACTGGGAAGCGTTTATCGCAATGGATTTTGTCTAACTTTGCTCCAGCAACAACTCGATTAGGGGCTCATTGGCATCATTTTGGTTATCCTATTTTACCGCCGATCATCCATTCTCATGAGAAAAAAACGAATCCAGATGATAAGTCTGTGTTGGTCTATTTGCCTTTTGAAAACAGTGAAGAGGTGATGGAATGGCTAGAAGAGGTGCCAAATTATGATTTTCGTTTGCATTGCAAAGACATTGATCCTGGGGTTTACGGAAATGTAGAAGTGTTTCCTTTTAGCCTGAATGAATTTCAAAAAAATCTTAATGAGTGTGAATCTGTGTTGTGTAACGCTGGGTTTGAATTGAATTCAGAGGCGTTGCAATTAGGTCGCCGAATTCTAGCGAAACCCATGCAGGGACAAATTGAGCAACTCTCTAATATGATTGCATTGGATGCGTTAGGGCTGGCCCATACCAGTGAACATCTTAATTCACAGGTTATTCAGTACTGGTTGGATAGCAGTCGAGTGGTACAAGTCTCTTATCCTAATGTTGCTCGTGCTGTAGTGGCTTGGCTGCAAGCGGATAATAACATCACGATAGAGGACCTATGTGCTGATTTATGGGCTCAAACGCCAAACAGTGCAGGAATTGATTTTACCTTTCCATCTGATACTCAAATAACAACAGGTCACTTCGCCGTATAGCCAATCTGATTATTTCAGGTGTATTTGAACCTGCTTAGTTCGAACAAAAGACGACATAACATAGTAAGAAGTCCCTTTGACGTTCATTGAGCTAAAAAATCACAAAGGGGCTTTTTTACTAATGCCTATTTAGTAAATAATGAAACAACTAAACGTTCAAATTACGATTAAAAAATTCGAGTGTTCTAGACCAAGCAAGTTCGGCATTTTTTTCTTGATAGCGTGCCGTTGAGTCGTTATGAAAACCATGGTTTGCCTTAGGATAAATATACGCGCTGTACTCTATATCGTGGGCTTTTAACGTGTTCTCATAATCTGGCCAAGTGGCATTGACGCGTTTATCAAGCTCAGCAAAGTGCAATTGCAATGGACCGCGAATTTTATCTAGGTTTGATTTGGCGGGCGTTCCGTAAAAAGGCGCTCCAGCAGCAATAGTATCAGGCATGCTTGCAGCCAATGCATTGGTTAAATAACCACCATAACAAAAGCCAACCATTCCTACTTTTCCAGTACTAAAATCATGATTTTTTAGCAGAGTGGCGGCATCCATAAAGTCGCCTTCTATTTTTGTACCATCTAATGTTTTCTGCATAGCACGCCCTTCATCATCGTTACCTGGATACCCTCCAAGCGGAAAAAGTGCATCAGGTGCGAAAGCAATAAACCCAGCCTTAGCAAGTCGGCGAGCGACATCTTGGATGTAAGGGTTAAGTCCACGGTTTTCATGCGCCACCAGTACCGTAGGTGCTTTGTTTGTAGCATTGACACCTTTTGGAACCACTAGGTAGCCACGGCCTTTGCCATGACCATTAGGGGTATCAAAGACTAAGTAACTGGCGGTGATATCCGAATCATTAAATGACACTTGTTCGGCGAGGGCGTAATTTGGTATTAATGCACCAGCCACCAAGGGTAAGGTTAATCCAGCCATGCTAAGTGTGCTCAAGCGAGATAAGAAGGTGCGTCGGTCAATATCGCCATGGGCGTATTCGTCGTACCAGTCAAAAGCTTCTTGTGGGATATCTGTTGCTGATATTTTTCGGTCTGAATGTTTAATTATTTCCATTATTGCTAATCCTTTTTTATGGTTCCTAGGTTTCATCAATAAGTGATACAACGAAAAGATCATGATTTGGCATTGGTTTAGAGGCTATTTTCTTAAGGTAGTTCAATATTGAAATAGGCGTTGATCTTTTTTTTCCTGATCACGTAAGATAAATGAGAGATGGTTTTTTCATCATGTTTATTAAGATAACTGATTGGGAATCAAACGAAATGACACGCAAAATGCCAATTATCATTACAGGCGGAGCGCAACGAATTGGCTTGGCCTGTGCTAAAGCATTGACGGCAGATGGCTATGATGTCGTTGTGACGTATCGCCATACAAAAACAAGCATTGTCGAATTAGAAAAATTGGGTGTACGTTGCCTGCGTGCTGATTTTTCCTCACAACTGGGTATTGATGAATTTATTAAGCAAATACATCAAGATTATTCAGGCGTGCGGGCTCTTATTCACAACGCATCTGAGTGGGGCGCGGAAGCTGAGAGCGCAGACTTAGCTCAATTGATGGAAAGAATGTGGCAAATCCACGTATTTGCGCCTTATCGTATAAATCTCGCTTTTGAAGCTTTACTATGTAACGGGTTTGAACATCAAGGCAAAGCAGACATTATTCATATGACGGATTATGTGGCTGAAAAAGGCAGTGATAAGCATATTGCCTACGCTTCTAGTAAGGCTGGCTTGGCAAACTTAACGTGTTCCTTTGCAAAACGATTTGCGCCAGAAGTAAATGTAAATTCCATCGCACCTTCTTTATTGATGTTTAATCCTGAAGATAATGCTGAATATCGTCAAAAAGCATTGAATAAATCCCTTTTACACCAAGAGCCAGGTGAAAAAGAGGGGGTACTAGCGGTACAATATATATTAACTAACCGCTATATGACGGGTCGGACCCTGTCTCTAGATGGAGGTAGGCATTTAGTTTAGCCAGACGTAAAGGTCAACTGAAGGCCTCTTATTTTTTATAAAAGCCTCCATGTCATCGGACAGGGTATAGCAACTTGGGGTATCGATATGAACACTGCTGTAGCAGAACCAACAAATGTAAGTAATTTAGTACTGTCTGAAGAAGCAATAAAAGTACGTGACGCTTTGGTAAATCATGGTCTTGAAACCCCCATGATTAATAATGGCTTAACAACAGAAGAAAAGTATCAGCGTATTAAAAATGCATTTGAAGATGTTGTTAGCACGTTAGGCTTAGATTTAACCGATGATAGTTTAGCGGAAACCCCACATCGCATTGCAAAAATGTATGTGAGAGAGATTTTCTCGGGTCTAGATTACGCTCAATTTCCTAAAATTACGGTCATCGACAACAAGATGAAAGTCGATGAAATGGTAAAAGTAAGTAACATTAGTTTTACCAGTACCTGCGAGCATCATTTTGTCACAATAGATGGCTTTGCTAAGGTCGCTTATTTGCCTAAAAACAAAATAATTGGCTTATCAAAAATAAACCGTATTGTTCGCTTTTTTGCACAGCGCCCACAAGTACAGGAGCGCCTAACTCAGCAGATTCTTGTTACTTTACAAATTTTATTAGAAACGGACAATGTCGCGGTGAGCATCAATGCAACACATTATTGTGTGAAGGCGCGAGGTGTTATGGACGCTAGTTCCTCTACGCAAACAACAGCATTAGGTGGGCTATTTAAGCGCAGTGATAAAACGCGTGGCGAGTTCCTAACAAATTGAGAGCTGAGATAATTACGTATTTAGAACATTAAATATAAGTGATACTTGCTAACCGTATTCTAAAAAAGAGTCTGCATTTTTGTAGGCTCTTTTTTTATATTAGGTCACAATAGGTAGCCTAATTAAGAGGCGTTTACAGATGAGAAAAATACCATGACAACACCGAAAAAAAACACTTGGTTTCCACCGAAAAAGAATGGTTGGGGTTGGGGAAAACCTCATACTTGGCAAGGGTGGGCTGTTCTCGCCGTGTATTTTTTAGCCGTTGTTATGATTTGTTTTATTTATGACCCCAAAATCGAACTAATGTCATGGGCAATATGGGTTGGCTCTATGACCCTAGTATTACTCGTTGTTTATGTAGTGAAAGGCGATTCGCCAAGTTGGAAATGGAAAGCGATCAAGAAGAAACGACGCTTTAAGTAATGATAAGCAGCGTTTCTTCTCTTTGATAACGTATTTACTATGAATGATTAGTCATTGGCTTTTTCGAGCTTATTTCGTTGCACTAGATGCGGAAATAAATACATCCAAATCCCCACGATAGCAATCGTACCGACACCACCAATAATAATGGCAGGAACAACACCAAACCATGCGGCGGTTACGCCAGATTCGAATTCTCCTAATTGATTAGAACTGCCAATAAAAACCGAATTTGCCGCACTGACTCGACCGCGCATTTCATCAGGTGTTTCAAGTTGTACTAGCGTAGACCGGATCACTACGCTGATCATGTCTGATGAGCCGAGTAGTACTAGAGCAACCATGGATAAGATTAGATTCTCAGACAACCCAAATAAAATTGTAGCGACGCCAAAAACGGCCACGGCAGCAAACATGATCTTGCCTACACTGTGTTGCAATGGCCGACGCGCGAGGTAGATCGACATCAACAATGCTCCAAGAGCTGGCGCGCAGCGTAAGAGTCCTAATCCCCAAGGACCAGTATGAAGAATGTCTTTCGCAACAATCGGTAATAATGCTGTCGCCCCACCTAGTAAGACGGCAAACATATCCAATGACACTGATCCCAAAATCACTTTGTTGCCGCGTATAAATGAAAAGCCGCCAAGCAGATGACCAAGGTTAATGGGTGTTTTGGTTTTGATTGAGAAGTTATATTGCAAGAAAAACATGATTCCACAGGCAACAAGGAAGCAGCTCATACTGGTTAAGTAGAGTGTTGTTGGCCCTAATAAATAGATGATCCCACCAAGTGCAGGGCCAGCAATCACACTAATTTCACGAGCTGATGCGATAGCACTCATGGCGCGAGACAGCATTTCGTTAGGAATTAAATTGGGCAAAATGGCTTGATTCGCTGGCATTTCAAACGCTCTAGCGGTGCCCAGCATAGCTGCACAAAGATAGATCATTTGAGCTGAGATAGAGTCGGTTATATTTCCGAATGCTAAAATCCCTACAGTGAATGCCATGCAAAAACGAGTACAGACGCATATGATGCGACGATTATAACGATCGGCCACATGACCAACGACCAAGGTTAACGCTAGCTGAGGAAGAAACTGACAAAGACCTACTAAGCCCAGAGCAAGTGGGCTATTCGTTAGGTTATACATTTGCCAACCTATGCCGACACTGAGCATTTGAAAAGCAAAAGAGGAGGCTATTTGTCCAATCCAATAATGGACAAAATTAGGGTGCTTAAAAAGTGATGACATAATCGCCTTAATATCTTAATTGTTCGAAAAGCAACACATGAAGGACTGCATTAAAAGGGAACCTAACGACTCAGAGGAGAGATGCAAGCATAGGGCGTCACTATACTAGAGGTGTACTTTGGTTGACTAGATCTACAGGTCTAAATGTTAGAATATTAGAGGAACCTATCCGTGAATTGCCGATTTCATTTTTAGTGCCAATCCTAATGGGCAGAACACAGGAGCTAATTCAATTTTGTCTGTGCTATTGCTCTGGGCGTTACCCCAAAATGCTGATGAAAGCGGCGGCTAAAATGGCTTAGGCTTTGATAGCCCAGCTCATAACTCACTTCGGTCACAGAAACGTGTTCTTGTAAGCGTTGATACGCTCGACTCATTCTTCGTTGATGCTGGTATTCAGCAGGAGTGCAGTTCAACTGGCGCTTAAAGGCATCATAGAAACGGCTACGACTCATACAGGCTTTTTTGCTTAACTCTGTTATATCCAAAGGAAGTGCCAAGTTTTGCTCGATCCAATGTAAAACACAAGTGAGGCCGTTGGCGTCAGGATTGTGCTGGGTAAAGTGCAGCAAGGCATCGCGGCCATGGTGGCGCAAAATGCGCGTGACTAATTCACTGACACCAAAATCCACCAGCAAGTCACGATCTGGGTCATTTTGTACAAAATCACTGGTCAGTCTATCCAATAGTTGCTGCGTCGCTTGGGTATGTAGAGTATGCAAAGGTTGGTTTGGATCCAGCGGAATCTTTGTAGGAATGGGAGATGACGACATAATGTCGTTCATCCGATCGCAAATTTGAGCGACGCGTTCTTTTGAAATCTCAATAGTCAGGCAGGTGGTAGGTAAGTCTAACTGTGCTTCAGGAAAGTCGATAAAGACTTCTTCATCAGGGGATAAAATAAAAGACTCATGAGGCAGAAAAGAGATGTTTTCACGGGTTTTCGTATGCATGACTTTTGCGCCCTTTACCATTCCACAATACAGCAAGGAACTGGCTTTTAGGCTGACTTTCTGTGCTTGTTCATAGGTATCGTAAATGCTTAATTCGGCGTGAGGGCCGGCGAAACAAACACGATTCTCTATCAGCTTGGTTGGAGTACGCTTTTGCCAAACAAGTGGATTCCCACCCGTGAAAGATTTATTCATTAACACACCTCTGAATTATTTTTGTGTTTTGGCGCGGTGTCTTTATTTGCAGTATTAATCATCTACCTTGATTTGCTCTGGGTCAATATAAATGGATACACAGACAAATATCGTGGACTGGCAGACAAGTTTTTATCTTGAGTTGTTTCTACAGTGGAGGTGAGAGAAATTAATTATTTCTAAGCCGTATTAAAAAGCACTGCAAAACTCATTACAAAAACAACAAGAGTGGAGATAGATTATGATTTATGCAAAACCAGGCAGTACGGGTAGCGTTGTTACATTTCAACAGCAATATGGAAACTATATTGGCGGAGATTGGGTTGCGCCAGTAAAGGGCCAGTATTTTGATAATGTTAGCCCTGTTACTGGTGAAGTTTTTTGCCAAATTCCACGATCCTCAGAAGAAGATATCAACCTTGCCTTGGATGCCGCCCATGGAGTTCGCGAAGCGTGGGGTAAAACATCGGTTGCGGCGCGCTCTAATATTTTGCTTAAAATAGCGGATCGAATCGAACAAAACCTAGAGCTATTAGCCGTAGCAGAAACTTGGGATAACGGTAAAGCAGTACGTGAAACTTTGAATGCGGACATTCCTTTGGCCGTCGATCATTTTCGTTACTTTGCTGGTTGTTTACGAGCACAAGAAGGCACCGCCGCTGAGCTAGATGAACACACAGTGGCATATCATTTTCATGAACCTTTAGGGGTAGTTGGTCAGATTATTCCTTGGAACTTTCCGATCTTAATGGCCGCTTGGAAGTTGGCTCCTGCATTGGCAGCAGGCAATTGTGTGGTGCTGAAACCTGCAGAACAAACCCCTGCGTCTATCCTTGAATTAGCGAAACTGATCGGTGATTTATTGCCTGCTGGGGTGTTAAATATCGTCAATGGTTTCGGTAAAGAGGCGGGTCAAGCACTGGCGTCCAGCAAACGTATTGCGAAAATCGCGTTCACTGGTTCAACCCCAGTGGGAGCTCAGATTTTGCATTGTGCCGCCGAAAACATTATTCCATCTACCGTTGAGCTAGGCGGTAAGTCTCCTAATATTTATTTTGCTGACATCATGCAGCAAGAAGAGTCCTACATCAGTAAATGTGTCGAAGGTTTGGTGTTGGCTTTCTTTAACCAAGGGGAAGTGTGTACTTGCCCATCTCGTGCCTTGGTTCATGAGTCTATTTATGACGAATTTATCAAACTCGTTATTGAGCGTACCAAAACCATTCAACGTGGCGACCCATTAGATACAGACACTCAAGTAGGCGCTCAAGCATCGAAACAGCAGTTTGATAAAATCCTGAGCTATATGGATATTGGTAAAGAAGAAGGTGCTGAGCTATTGATCGGTGGCGGTGTGGCGACAGTACCGGGCTTTGAAAACGGCTTCTACATGGAACCGACCTTATTCAAAGGCACCAATGACATGCGGGTATTCCAAGAAGAAATTTTTGGCCCAGTAGTGAGTATTGTTACCTTTAAAGACGAAGCAGAAGCCTTGGCGATTGCCAATGACAGTGAGTTTGGTCTGGGTGCTGGCGTTTGGACTCGTGATACGAATCTAGCGTATCGCATGGGGCGTAATATTCAAGCAGGACGAGTCTGGATGAACTGTTATCACCAGTATCCAGCGCATTCAGCATTTGGTGGTTATAAAAAATCAGGTGTGGGTCGTGAAACTCATAAAGTTGCGCTCGAACATTATCAACAAACGAAAAACTTGCTAGTCAGTTACGATATTAACCCGCTAGGATTTTTCTAACATTCTCTTGTCTATTAACCCCCTTTAGACAACTTTAGGGCCCTTCGGGGCTCTTTTTTTTGCATAGCGTTAACGAAAAAACCCCAAAAGAGGCGACTCTTTTGGGGTTTAATGGATTCAATAAAATAGTGTTTTATCGAAACCTATTACTTCTTGATGTCTTTGTATTTCTTAATCTCACCGCTTTTTAGGCGCGCTAGGTAAGAGGTTAATTCTTTTCTTACGATAGGCATCAAGCAGTACAAACCGATGATGTTGGCAACCGCCATGGCAAAGATCGCCGCGTCAGAGAAATCAATGACAGGACCTAAGCTAGATGCCGCACCAATAACAACAAACAAACAGAAGATGATCTTAAAGGTCAGCTCCATTTTTTTGCTTTCACCAAACAAGTAAGTCCATGCTTTTAAACCGTAGTAAGACCAGCTCAACATGGTTGAGAAAGCGAATAAGATAACAGCAATAGCAAGGATGAAGGGGAACCAGCTGATGGTTGAACCAAATGCGGCAGACGTTAATGCTACGCCTGATGAGCCATCGGCAGTCAGGATAGCGCCACTTTCGTTTAGGATATAAAGCCCTGTTTGTGGATCAGATACCAATTGGCCAGTGATGATGATCACAAGGGCGGTCATAGTACAGATCACAACCGTATCGATGAATGGTTCAAGCAGAGACACAAATCCTTCGGTAATAGGTTCGTTTGTTTGTACCGCTGAGTGAGCGATCGCAGCAGAACCAACACCAGCTTCGTTTGAGAAAGCCGCGCGTTTGAAACCTTGAATCAAGGCACCTACTAAACCACCTGCAACACCAAGACCAGTGAAGGCGCCGGTAAAGATTTGGCCAAATGCCCAGCCAATTTTATCAGCATTGAAGATCAAGATAACCAAGGCTGCGCCTACATAAAGGATACCCATGAACGGCACGACTTTATCTGTAACGCGAGCAATCGATTTGATTCCGCCAACAATAACGATGAATACAAGAGAGGCAAAGATAACCCCAGTGATCCAGCCTGGGTAATTACCGATAACTTGTGTCAACTGTGCGTGTGCTTGGTTGGCTTGGAACATGTTACCGCCACCAAGAGAGCCCAAAATACAGAACACTGCAAAGATACCAGCAAGCAATTTACCGCCAGGGATGCCTCTTTCAGCAAACCCTTTTGAGATGTAATACATAGGGCCACCAGACACGCTGCCGTCTTTGTATTCATTTCGGTATTTCACACCTAAGGTACACTCGGTGAATTTCGATGCCATACCGAGCAAGCCGGCAAGAATCATCCAAAAAGTAGCGCCAGGACCACCAATAGAAACCGCAACGGCCACACCAGCAATGTTACCCAACCCTACCGTACCTGAAAGTGCCGTAGCGAGTGCTTGGAAGTGACTGACTTCACCGGCGTCATTTGGATTTGAGTAATCGCCTTTGACCAAAGCAATAGAGTGCCCGATGCTGCGAAACTGAACAAAACCAAAATACAGTGTGAACACACTGGCGCCTGTTACCAACCAAAGCACAATCCAAGGAAAGCTGGTTCCTGGAATCGGTGCAAAGATCAGTGCAACGAACCAACCTGTAGCGGCACCAAAGACTTCGTTTACCACAGCATCAATACTTTCTGATGCTTGTACCGTGGAGCTTAGACTCATCAATAGCAAAGAGGCCAAGGCAGTTATTAATATCGTAAATTTTTTCATAGCAGCTCCTCAGCTTACAACGGTCACGGGTACGTTCGCACTCATAACAAGATGTGCAGTTACGCTACCAAATACGCGTGAGCTCAAGCCGTGTTCAGTGGAACGAGCCACGACAATTTGTTCTGCGTTAGTTTCTAGGGCAACGCTGTTTAGTAGTTGTGCGACCTTGCCGTGCATCACACGACCATGTCCTTTAATGCCTGATTCTTCGAGAGATTTGAGCGCTGGTGCAATAACGCGAGAATTCGCGTTATTTAGCTCTTCTTGGCGGTTTTTCTTACGAAGAGCGTTTTCTTCCGTTGTTTGGAAAGTATAAGGAGACCACTCAACGACACATATTAACTCTAGTGTGCATTCGTCTCCGATTAAGGTGGCTAGTCGCTTAGCATAAGAAAGCGCGCGATTGCCTGCCTCACTTCCATCTACTCCGACAATAATAGTTGCTGACATAATAAATCCTCTTCCTTTGGTGTGAAGGGTAAAAAAATCATAAATCCTTCGTGACGCTTGTATCTACTATACAAACATATAGCAATAAAGTTCATATTTTATGCTCATTGTGCACAAAAAAAGGTCATTTTTTGTTATTTTATAAAATATTGAGTTTTTATTGATCAAATAGTGAGTTTTTTTAAACCAAAAATGACCTGCCATTATCGCTGTGAAAAACGTGCTTTTCCTAAATACGAGACCTTGAATATTAGTCTTAGAAAATGATTTAGCAGCCTTCTCTCGGATTTCTAAGTGTAAAAAACAGAAATTTGAGGACAAAAGAGAGCCCTAGTAAGACTTGTTTATTGATTTGGGAGTATGGAGACATAAAAGTGTCGCTTTCAGGTAAACGAGTTATCGGGGGGCAACACACAATATCGACTTAAATAAAGTACCTTTTTGGAACAATCAAATGATCGTGTATTTCGCATTAATCCTTGTTTTTAGTTTGCTACGAAATACGTGATATCAGAAAAATTTGGTTGCTCTCTAGACGAGTCTTTGTTCTTGTACTGATACAAAAATAACAACTCATCAATATTAGCTTATCGCTAATTTTGCATTTTAGATAAAAGTAGAAGGCAAGTTCATGGCAATCAGTATGTTTGATCTTTTTAAAGTAGGTATTGGCCCATCCAGTTCACATACAGTGGGTCCAATGGTGGCAGCGAATCAGTTTGCTCACCAACTTGAGACATTACATTTAATGTCCAAAGTCGCGCACCTAAAGATCGATTTGTATGGTTCTTTGGGTGCAACGGGTAAAGGGCACGGTACCGGTAAAGCGGTATTGATGGGTTTAGAAGGGGCGCTCCCGGATGTGGTTGACCCAAGTATTATTGATGGCCGTGTGGCCGACATAGAGTCCAGCTCATTGATCAAGCTGCTGGCCAAACAAGTGGTCGCGATCGACGTGCAAGCTGATTTGATTTATCACCGTATCGACCGTCTTGATTTTCATGCCAATGGCATGGTGTTAGAAGCCTTTGATGTAGATCGGCGCTCTTTACACCGATCGACTTTTTATTCGGTTGGCGGTGGTTTTATCGTTCAGGAAAATGAGCAGGGTGACGTCGAGCTAGTGGAAGATAGTACCGTCTTGCCTTTTGAGTTTCACAGCGCAGAAACCTTAATTGGTCTGTGCAAAACCCATGATATGAGCATCGCTCAGATCATGTTGGAAAATGAAAAAGTTTGGCGTAATGAGGCCGCGATACGAGAAGGCATTCTAGGCATCTGGAAAATTATGGAAGAGTGCGTTAAAAATGGCATGCGAAATGAAGGCATTTTACCTGGCGGATTGAAGGTAAAGCGTCGCGCGGCCAGCTTGTATCGTGATTTATCCAGTAAAACACGCATGGACATGATTACGCCTTCTCTGGGCGCGCTGGATTGGGTGAATTTGTATGCTTTGGCGGTGAATGAAGAAAATGCCGCCGGTGGGCGCGTTGTGACAGCACCAACCAATGGCGCAGCGGGCATTATTCCGGCCGTCTTGCACTATTACTGGGAGTTTTGTCCGCGTTCTAGTGAAGATGGCATCATAGATTTTTTCTTGACTGCGGCAGCGATTGGCATGTTGTTCAAAGAAAATGCGTCTATTTCTGGTGCTGAAGTGGGCTGTCAGGGCGAAGTGGGTTCAGCGTGTGCGATGGCCGCGGCTGGATTGGCCGCCGCGACAGGTGGCTCCCCTGAGCAAATTGAAAATGCAGCAGAAATAGGAATGGAGCATAACTTAGGACTGACCTGTGACCCGATAGGTGGTCTCGTGCAAGTGCCGTGTATCGAACGCAATGCGATGGGAGCGATGAAGGCGATTAACTCTGCTTCCATGGCGATCCGAGGTGACGGTACTCATTACGTTTCCTTAGACAAAGTGATCCGAACGATGCGGGATACGGGCCGCGATATGAACGATAAGTACAAAGAAACCTCCCGAGGAGGGCTCGCTGTTAATGTCATTGAGTGCTGATCTTATAGGTCAGTAACAATCAATTTTAGAACTGTGTCATCGAGATTATAGGATGGTGTTATGAGTCGTTATTCAGTTTTTAGTCTGTTTAAACATGCGTTAAGTCATCATGAAAATTGGCAGAAAGTATGGCGCAATCCGACTCCGAAGGATGTCTATGATGTGGTGATCATTGGTGGAGGAGGGCACGGTTTAGCAACGGCTTATTATCTTGCTAAAGAGCATGGTATTACCAATGTTGCCGTGGTTGAAAAAGGCTATTTAGGCGGAGGAAATACCGCCCGTAATACAACGATTCTTCGTTCTAATTATCTTTGGGATGAAGCGGCTCATTTATTCGAACACTCGATGAAATTGTGGGAAGGCCTGAGCCAAGATTTAAACTATAACGTGATGTATTCACCACGGGGTGTGTTGAATCTTGGTCACAACTTACAGGATATGAGAGACATTGAACGTCGCGTTAATGCTAACCGACTCAATGGTATTGATGGCGAGGTATTAAACGCCAAACAGGTGAAAGATATTTGCCCATTATTGGATTGTTCAGATCGCGCTCGTTACCCTGTTTTGGGTGCTTCTTGGCAAGCTCGTGGCGGTGTGGCACGCCATGATGCTGTCGCATGGGGGTTTGCTCGTGCGGCAGATTCGCTGGGTGTTGATTTGTTGCAGCAAACGGAAGTCATCGGCATTCGTCGTCATGAAGGCGCTGTATGTGGCGTAGAAACCAATCAAGGCTTTATTGCGGCGAAGAAAGTGGCCTGTGTCACTGCGGGTAGCTCGTCGTTATTGGCGAAGATGGTGGGTATGGAACTGCCTATTGAGAGTCATCCATTGCAGGCGTGCGTATCTGAGCCGATCAAACCGATTTTAGATACCGTCGTAATGTCCAATGCAGTACATGGCTATATGAGTCAGTCGGATAAAGGCGATTTAGTCATCGGTGCCGGCATTGATAGTTATACCGGATATGGTCAGCGAGGATCTTTTCCAGTAATTGAGCATACTTTAGCGGCCATTTGTGAAATGTTCCCTGACGTTAGGCGAGTGCGAATGAACCGCGCTTGGGGTGGGATTGTCGATACGACACCGGATGCTAGCCCGATCATCTCCAAAACACACATTCCAGGTTTGTATTTTAACTGTGGCTGGGGAACCGGTGGATTTAAGGCAACGCCTGGGTCTGGCAATGTATTTGCCCATACCATCGCCAAGGATGAGCCGCATCCGCTGGCCAAACCTTTTAGCATCGATCGCTTCCATTCGGGGCACCTTATTGACGAACATGGCGCCGCAGGTGTGGCTCACTAGGAGATCTGTTTTATGTTGCATTTATTTTGTCCTTATTGTCAGGAACTCCGTGAAGAAGACGAGTTTCATTATCGTGGCCAAGCGCACATTGTTCGTCCTAAAGGCCCTGAGTCGTTGTCGGATAAAGAGTGGGGGGATTACTTATTTTTCCGTCATAACCCCAAAGGCATTCATCATGAAATGTGGTACCACGTCAGTGGTTGCCGACGTTTTTTTAACGTCACTCGTAACACCGTTACTTATGATATTTACGAAACCTATAAAATAGGTGAAACACCAGCAGTAACCGCTAAGGAAGAGACGGAATGAGCCAGAAAAATCGCTTAGCCCAAGGGGGCCGTATTGACCGTAATAAAGTATTAAACTTTAGCTTTGCTGGTCAGACTTATAAAGGTTATGAAGGGGATACGTTAGCCTCGGCGCTATTAGCCAATGGGGTAGACGTAGTGGGTCGTAGTTTCAAATACTCTCGTGCGCGCGGTATTACAGGCCATGGTAGTGAAGAGCCAAATGGCGTAATTCAATTGGGCAGTGGTGATTCTACTGTACCCAATGTGCGGGCGACACAGCAGGAGTTGTATGCGGGTTTGGTCTCAAATCCGGTGTCGGGTTGGCCAAACGTAAATTTCGACTTGATGTCTTATTTAGGGAAAGCCGGTGCCATGATGCCGTCGGGATTTTACTACAAGACTTTTATGTATCCACAAAAATTGTGGATGACTTATGAGCATTTTATTCGTAAAGCCGCGGGGCTTGGTAAGGCGCCAACAGCGCCGGACCCAGATACCTACGATAAGCTAAATCAGCACTGCGATGTGATGGTGGTGGGGGGTGGACCAGCGGGCTTGAGTGCGGCTTACGCTGCCGCAAAAACCGGTGCTAGGGTCATTATTGCCGATGAACAGAATGAAATGGGCGGTCATTTATTAACGTTTGATCAAACGATCAATGGCTCGTCTGGAAGCTTATGGTTGGCAGAAATCGTCGCCGAACTGAGCGCTATGAGCAATGTGAAGGTCTTGTGTAAAACGACGGTAATGGGCTACTTCGATCATAATTTCCTAGTGGCTATCGAGCGTCGTACTGATCATCTTGGTGAGCGTGCCGTCTCAGGAACGCGTCAACGTTCTCATCGGATTCGAGCTAAGCAGGTAATTTTAGCGGCAGGCGCCCAAGAGCGGCCATTAGTCTTTGCCAACAACGATGTACCTGGGGTGATGTTAGCGTCTTCAGTGACGACTTATATTAAGCGTTACGCGGTGGTTCCAGGTCACAAATTGATTGTTTCTACTGCCAATGACAGTGGCTATTTAGCGGCCATAGAATGGTCCAAGGCAGGTCGTCATGTGGTGGGTATTGCGGACTCGCGTACTGATTCTGATGGCGCACTAGTGGCTGAAGCCAAGGCGCTAGGGATTAACGTATGGTTTGGGCACGGGGTGACGGAAGTGAAGGGTGGCCGTCGCGTCTATACCGCCTCTGTAGCACCGATTAGTGTTCAAGGCGATCGGGTAACGGGAGACACTCAGCATTATGATTGCGATACCGTGGCCACTTCAGGTGGTTGGAGTCCTGTCGTGCATTTAAGTTGTCATACAGGATCTCGCCCGGTTTGGTCTGATGACATTATTGGTTTTGTGCCGGGTAAAGCCTTACAGGCGCAACACTGTGTGGGCTCTATTGTCGGCGATCATCAATTAGCTGATTGTATTAATAATGGACTGGAAACCGGCAGCAAAGCGGCGGCGCAAGCAGGTTTTGGCGAAGGTGAATTGCTGGTGGCTAAACCGTCGGTTGAATGGTTGGCAGAAGGCAAGGCGCAGGCTTTGTTTTTAGTACCACATAAGAAAAATATTAGCCGTGCGCCTAAGCAGTTTGTTGATTTGCAAAATGATGTCACGGCGGCTGGTATTGAGCTGGCAACCCGTGAAGGTTTCGAGTCGATTGAACACGTTAAACGTTATACCGCCATGGGCTTTGGTACTGATCAAGGTAAGCTTGGCAATGTGAACGGGATGGCGATTGCCGCTCGCTCACTGGGTAAGAGTATCGAAGAAACTGGCACAACGATTTTTAGACCGTCTTATACCCCTTCTACGTTTGGTGCCTTAGCGGGTCGTGATGCAGGTTCATTGTTTGATCCTGAACGCTACACAGCGATGCATCAATGGCATGTGGATAATGGCGCTTTGTTTGAAGATGTTGGTCAATGGAAACGTCCTTGGTATTACCCGAAACCGGGTGAAACCATGCAGCAATCATTAAACCGTGAGTGTTTAGCGACACGAAGCAGCGTGGGGATTTTAGACGCTTCTACCTTGGGTAAAATTGATATTCAAGGCAAAGATGCGCGCGAATTTTTGAACCGAGTTTACACCAATGCTTGGTCTAAATTGGCAGTAGGCAAATGTCGCTATGGTCTGATGTTAAAAGAAGATGGCATGATCATGGATGATGGGGTCACCTCTTGTTTAGCGGATGATCACTTTATTTTGACAACGACAACAGGCGGCGCTGCCAACGTATTGGAATGGTTGGAGTTATGGCACCAAACGGAATGGCCTGAGTTAGATGTCTTTATGACATCAGTAACGGACCATTGGTCAACCATGACCATTTCAGGGCCAAATGCGCGCAAAGTTTTAGCCAAGGTCTGTAATGATATTGAGCTAGATAAAGACGCCTTTAAGTTTATGGATTGGCGCGATGGCACAGTAGCAGGCGTTACCGCGAGAGTGTTCCGTATCAGTTTCACGGGCGAATTGTCTTATGAGATTAACGTGCCAGCAAACGATGGGATGTTCGTCTGGGAAGCCGTAATAGCGGCCGGAGAAGAGTTTGGTATCACGCCTTACGGTACCGAGACGATGCATGTACTGCGTGCTGAAAAAGGATTCATTATCGTTGGTCAAGACACGGATGGATCAGTGACGCCTTACGATATGGACATGGGATGGTGCGTAGGTAAAAACAAAGAATTTAGTTTTATTGGTAAGCGTTCTTTTGATCGTTCGGATACGCAAAAAACAGACCGCAAGCAATATGTCGGATTAAAAACGAAGAACAGTGATGAGGTGTTACCAGAAGGCGCGCAAGCCGTTTGGGATCCAAAACAAGCGATTCCGATGACCATGGTGGGCCATGTGACCTCAAGTTATTACAGTGCAGTAGTGGGACGTTCGATCGCACTGGCGGTGATCAAAGAAGGTCACAGTCATAAAGGGGAAACCTTGTATTTTCCTCTAGCCGATGGCCGTGTTATCGAAGCAGAAATTTGTGATTATGTGTTTTACGACCCAAAAGGAGAGCGCCAAAATGTCTAATTTAACGACCTTTGACTTCTCAGCGCGCGCTGAAAATACGCAAGGTGCGACACGACGTGAAACCCCCTTGCATCATATTATCCACCCTAACGTAGAGACGGCGAAAGTGGCTTTCAACGAAGTGGCGTTTTGCGCACAACTGACGTTAAGAGGCAATCCTGACAGCGCAGATTTCTTAGCTGGTGTGGAAAAAGCCTTAGGAGTTGCTCTGCCGTTAACGCCATTAAGCAGTCATGCATCGGACAGTTATTATGTCTTCTGGATAGGCCCAAATGAATGGCTTATTTTAGCGCCAAATTTAGCACCAGCAGCGGTAGAAGCTTCGCTGCGTGCTGAGTTGACCGGTCATTTTGCGGTGGTTGATGTGTCAGGTGGTCAAACCTTGATGACGCTTTCAGGTGAGGCGATTCGCGAGGTGCTGCAAAAAAGTTGTGGTTATGATGTGGAAGCGTGTTTTCCTGTCGGTAAGGTGGTAACCACGCATTTTGCCAAGGCCACCGTTGTGCTTCATCACCAAATAGAAGGGACATATTTGATGGTGGTACGCCGCAGCTTCGCAGACTATGTCTGGCGTTGGCTAGCGGATGCATCAGCAGAATTCGGTCTTATGGTAAAAGGAGCTTAGTATGCCTCGATTATCTGGGAATTTTATTATTACTGCCAGCTGTGGAAGTGAAATCGGTACTGTAGATGTACTGACTCGTTTTCTGTTCGATAAATGTTGCTACGTGGTCGATGTTCAATCTTTTGATGATCAATTTAATCGTCGTTTCTTTATTCGAGCGGAATTTAAATTCCAGCCTGAAAACGAAGAAGCCTTGGTTGCTTTTCGTCAGGAATTTGATGATCGAGCTAAGTCCTTTGATATGAAATGGGACATGTTCGATGCGGCGACACGCCCTAAAGTATTGATCATGGTGTCGAAATACGCCCACTGTTTGAATGATTTACTTTATCGTTATCGCACGAATCAATTGAAAATTGATATCCCTGCGATTATCTCGAACCACCCTGATTTGGAAGAATTGGCGAAATGGCACGGTATTCCTTACTACCATTTCCCCATTACGGCAGAAACTAAGGTGGACCAAGAAAAGAAAGTGCGCCAGGTGATGAAAGAGACCGATTCAGAATTGGTGGTGTTAGCGCGATATATGCAGGTTTTATCACCGGATATGTGTGATTTTTTAGAGCATAAAGCAATTAATATACACCACTCTTTGTTGCCAGGTTTCAAAGGGGCCAAACCCTATCATCAGGCACATAATCGTGGTGTTAAATTAGTGGGCGCAACTGCCCACTATGTTAACAATGATTTGGATGAAGGCCCTATTATCGAACAAGTTGTTGAACCCGTGGATCATACTTATTACCCTGAGGATATGGTGGAAAGAGGGCAGGATGCAGAGTGTATTGCCTTGGCGCGAGCCGTTCAGCTGCACTGTGAGCGAAGAGTTTTCCCCAATGGTAATCGAACGGTCGTTTTTCGCTAGATTATCCTTTTAAATAAGTGCCTGAGAGGGCACTTTTTAAATGGATAATGGCTGACATAAAAATGTAATATTTCTAGGGTTTTTATATTATGTACCTCAGTGTAGAATGGCGCCGGAAAGCATTTCATGAAAGAAATGTGACAGGATGAACTAAGAGCCAAATTCTAATATTGCTAAGGTAGGCATTTCTCTTTTTGCTATATTGGGTTCAGTGAAAAGCGGTTTGGTATAGATTAATCAGTAAAGATGAGCCTCTATGGATCTTACAAATAACCCGAAAGAAGAAACTACCCTATGGGGTGGAAACGAACTAATTCGTGTCTTGATAGCCTTGGCTTTCATTTTCGTCGCTGGCTTTTATGCTTCATGGCAAGGCATTGGCGTTTCTAATCTTTCAATTCTAGCGATTGCTGCTGCGATTGGTGCTTATATGGCACTCAATATCGGCGCCAATGACGTTGCTAATAACGTTGGTCCAGCGGTTGGTTCTAAAGCTCTATCAATGACTGGGGCCATTTTAATTGCCGCATTATTTGAAGCGGCAGGTGCACTGATTGCTGGTGGTAGTGTTGTTGGCACCATAAAAAAAGGCATTATCAATCCAGATGCGATCGCCAACGCAGAGACATTTATTTGGATCATGATGGCCGCTCTTCTTGCTGGCGCAATTTGGCTTAACCTAGCGACATATTTAGGCGCTCCAGTGTCAACAACACACTCTATCGTTGGTGGTGTGTTAGGGGCTGGTATTGCGGCTGGTGGCTGGGATATAGCGAACTGGAGTCAGCTTCTTGCTATTGTCGCAAGTTGGGTTATTTCCCCTGTTTTAGGGGGGGTGATTGCGGCGCTATTTCTCATTTATATTAAGCGCTCCATTACTTACAAAAATGACATGATTGCTGCGGCCCAAAAGACGGTGCCTTTATTGGTCGCTCTTATGGTTTGGGCTTTTTCTACGTATCTAATTCTTAAAGGTCTTAAGCACCTTTGGAAGCTGGATATCATGACAGCGGGATTAATTGGTTTTGCAATTGCATTGACGGCTTATTTCCTAGTCCGTCCTATGGTTAATAAAACCGCAGCCTCTTTGAAAAATAACAAAGATGCGGTGAATAGTTTATTTACTATTCCATTGATTGTTTCTGCCGCGCTACTAAGTTTTGCACACGGTGCAAATGATGTAGCTAACTCGATTGGGCCTTTGGCTGCCATTAATGACGCATTAATGACTGGGGCTGTTTCGAGCACCGCACCGATTCCTCTTTGGATCATGGCTGTTGGTGGTATTGGTATTGCAATTGGCTTGGCTTTGTTTGGCCCTAAACTCATTAAAACAGTGGGTTCTGAAATTACCGAGCTTGATAAAACTCGCGCTTTTTGTGTCGCGATGGCGGCATCTATTACGGTTATCATTGCGTCGCAACTGGGTCTTCCAGTCAGTTCAACGCATATCGCAGTTGGTGGTATTTTTGGTGTAGGCTTCCTACGTGAGTACTTGAAAGAGTCTTATGAAAAGAAAATTGCAGCGATTATTAAGCATTCTCAAAAAGCAGGTCTTGGTATTGAAGAAACGCAATTATTTGTGAAACGCTTTACTGAGGCCGACGTCGAGAAAAAACGTCTTATTCTTAAAGAGTTGAAAGCAGCAAGTGATGCTTCTCCAATTTCTAAAGAAGAGCGAAAAGGGCTTAAAAAAGCAACCAAGAAAGAGTTAGTAAAGCGTTCTGCATTAATTCGAATTGCGGCGGCTTGGGTTATTACGGTACCTGCTTCGGGTATATTAGCCGCTATGTTGTTCTATATGCTTTTAGGCTTCTCTGTTTCTCGTTAAAATTTTGATTCATATCTACTAAAAGGCCAGTTTAACTGGCCTTTTTTGTGTCTCTAATCTCCGCTCTATGCTATAAAAAAGTACGGCTTATAAACAATTCATTTGAAGGTATTTGTAATCCTGACTTTAACTCAAAATATTAACGCTATTTTTCATTGAAAGAGTAAATCTTAGAGTATGACCGTTGTAATCATTTCTGTTCTTTTGCTGTCCATTGGCGGGTTCATAGTATTTGCTATTGTTATCCAGCTTAAAGAGCAGGCACGTTTAGAAAAAGTCAGAAAAATAGCGGCTTTGAATAATCATGTTCGTCAAGTACGCCGTTACTTAGATGACATACCTCCTCAATATCAACCTAAAGATATGAGGCTTTGGCTTTTTTCTCGTTTAGTGTCCTATTACGATGATTTGCTCGCAGTACAGCCTGATGCAACGATTACTCGACGTCGTAAGTTCCTTGTAGAAGAAATGTCTGAATTTCAAACGAGTAAGCTAAAAAGACGAGCCAAACCCATTAATGATGAGTTACTGATTTTAGGCCTAAAGCGTTTATTTGAGTCTTTTCATCTTTTTCTTAAACAATCAGAGAAAGATAAAACATTAAATCATGACGTGTCTGCTCGTTATTTAGGTTTAATCCAGTTTTATAAATACAAGGTAAATGCAGATTTTCATGCTTACGTTGGTCGTCAGTCTTTCCTATCAGGAAACTATGATAAAGCGATAGAAAACTATAAAGCAGCCATATCTCAGCTTTCTCCAATTAGAGAGACAGCAGAAGCAAAAACGACGATAAAACAATACAATAGCCTCATTGCTGAAATTAAAGATACGCTATCAATGAAGCAAACAGATGGTGCAGATGGCTCGACAGAAGATAAGAAAACAAAACCTACAGAAGATGGATTAAATCGTGAATGGGATAACTTCATCGATGACACGGGTTTTAAGAAAAAGAAACATTTCTAGACTGAATCATTCCTGTTATTTTTATACTCTTGGCGTCTTACTGTAAAGTCCTCAGTAAATCGACGATATTTTATTTATAAGTTAGTAAGGATACTGTGTGAACCTAGCTCTTTTATCTGCTTTTATTCCAACTTTCTTCTTTGTCTCTATCACGCCTGGAATGTGTATGACGTTAGCCATGACACTCGGTATGACCATAGGTGTGAAACGTGCGTTATGGATGATGCTGGGAGAGTTAACAGGTGTTGCAACCGTTGCTACCTTGTCAGCCATTGGTGTCGCGGCTTTATTACTTAATTATCCGACGGCCTTTGTTATTCTTAAAGCGATTGGTGGGCTTTATTTAGCGTATATCGGCATTCAGATGTGGCTATCTAAAGGAAAAATGGCGATAAAAACAGAAGAACATAAAGGGGCTCCAGCCACATCATTTGAGTTAATTTCTCAAGGTTTTATTACGGCCATTGCCAACCCAAAAGGGTGGGCGTTCTTTGTTGCATTGTTACCGCCTTTTCTTGATTCTTCAAAACCGTTAGCAAGTCAGCTGGCTGTGCTAGTGGCGATTATTCTCTGCCTTGAATTTAGTTGTTTGATTATTTATGCAACAGGTGGGCGAACATTGAGGTCGGTATTGATGAAGAGTGGCAATGTACGCATTATGAACCGTGTAGCCGGCACGTTAATGATTTGCGTAGGTGGTTGGCTGGCCATGGGCTAGTGAGCACCCAATAAATAGTATGTTAAGAAGACGCTTTAGGGCGTCTTCTTGCGTTTGAAGTTGTTGTTTTCTTGCCTGTCGTTTTCCTACCGGTTGAGGCTTTTCGCTTAGTAAATGCTTTTTTTGCTGGCGCTGGCAGATTTTGTAATGCCGCTGTTGGCATTTCTCGGGATTTGTCGAGAAGCTCTGTTAAATTTTTCTCAAGATTTTGCATAAAAGTTTGGTAACTAGCTTCCCCTAAACTGATGGCATTAAGAGAGGATTCCCATTTTGCCGTCATATCTGGAGTAACCAATTGCTGTGGTAAACAATCAATAAAAGCACGGCCTGTTTTGCTAGCGTGTATTTGCTTTCCTTGGCGCATTAAAAAGTCGCGTTTAAACAGCAGTTCTATAATGCTGGCTCGGGTTGCTTCAGTACCTAATCCATCGGTTTCTTTCAAAATTGCGCGTATCGCTTTATCCGTGACAAAACGACTGATTCCTGTCATAGCAGCAAGCAAGGTTGCATCAGTAAAAGCCGCAGGTGGTGTGGTGACCTTTTCATCAATAATACCTTCATGGCACCAGGTTTCTTCCCCTTTAGTGAGCTTCGGTAGTTCACTTTGTTCTTCATCGTTATTCGTTTTATTTTTTCTTGGTAGCAAGGTCTTCCAGCCAAGTGATATTGGCGTGTTGCCTTTTGCTTCAAATTGGCCCCCTTCTATTTCCAGCTTTATCTGTGATGCCAAGTAATCGTAATCGGGGTAAAACTGCATTAAATATTGACGTGCGATTAAGCTAAATACTAAGTTTTCTGTTTTGGACAAAGACGCCATTTTGTAAGATTGCGTCGTAGGGATAATGGCATGGTGAGCAGTCACTTGCTTGTCATTCCAAGCTTTGCTTTTTTTGCTTGCGTCTGCGGATGCAGCGCCCTTAGCAATCTCGCCTTCAGCGTTAGTGAGCGCTTTAATGACGCAGGGTGCATCTCTATGCTGTTGGCTCGGCAAATAACGACAATCCGACCTAGGGTAAGTAATCATCTGATGGCGTTCATAGAGCGTCTGGCAGATATCAAGTACTTGCTGAGCGGAGAGAGAAAATGCTTTTGCCGCGTCAATCTGTAAAGCAGATAAGCTGTAAGGCAGAGGAGGGGATTGGTTCTTTTTTTTGTAATTTGCTTGCGTCACTATCGCCGGTTTATTGGTGATTCGAGAAGCTACGTTTTTTGCTAGAGGCAGGCTTAGAACTCGATTTTCATCGTCCATGTAGGATTGGCAAGACTCGCTAGGTAGCCATTTTGCGCGAAATCTATTACTTTTCTTATCTTCAATATTTGCCCAAACTTGGTAGAAATCTTTGGCTACGAAGTCTTCTCTTTCCTTATCTCTTGCTGCGACAAGTCCCAAGACAGGGGTTTGCACTCGTCCAATGGATAAAACTCCTTGATAACCAGCCTGACGACCTCTTATTGTGTAGGCGCGAGTTAAGTTGAGACCAAACAGCCAATCAGCTCGCGCTCTACCAAGAGCAGATCGTGATAATGCGGCGAATTCAGCGTTAGGGCGTAAATTGTTGAGGGCTTTTTTTACGGCTGACGGTGTTAAGTCATTTATCAGCAAGCGCTGGGTCGATTTTAGCTTTTGTGCTGATGCTTTGCTGTAGTGCAAAACCTCATCAACAAGCAACTGACCTTCACGATCAGGGTCTCCAGCATTAACAAGTGTGGTTGCTTTTTTTATCAGTTTTTTAAGAACAGATAGCTGCTTTTTGGTTGCTGCTTTTTCTTGCCATTGCCATTCGCTAGGAATAATAGGTAAGTGATCCAAGCTCCATGATTTAAAGGCTGGATTATAGTGGTGAGGTTCAGCTTGTTCGAGTAAGTGGCCGATGCACCAACTAACACAGTCGCCATTAGGCAGCCATATGCAACCATCCTCTTTTTTTTGAGGAGAGGGAAGGGCGGCCGCGATGGCGCGTGCAAGACTGGGTTTTTCGGCAATATAGAGAATCATAGATACACTTACTGTTTATATATACAGTTAAGTGTATCCAAGATGTAGTGAGCTTACTAGGGCTTAACTTATTTAATTGGCACTACTAGTACAGGAATTTTACTGTGATGAATCACTTTATTCGCGGTAGAGCCGATGACCATTTGACCGATTCGACTATGAGTTCGGCTGTTCATAATAATAAGATCGACACCTTTTTTCTCAGCAGTCTCTTGAATTATTTCTGATGGTACGCCATGCACGACAATAGTTTTTGGTGGTGTGCTTAGTGTCGCTAACTCTTCTTTATTGGCATCCATAAAGCTTGTTAGTTCTTCTTGCATGCGTTCTTCTACATGCTTAACCGCTTCTTCATGCATTTTTTCTGACGCTTCTTTAGGAACGTAGTAGTAAATCATGTTAACAGCTTGAGGGCTGAGTGGTTCCATTGAATGCATGATGATAAGTTCTGCTTGATGAGTCAAAGCAATATTTAAAGCAAGTCCCAATGCAGGCTGAGTTTTACCTTCTAAGTCAGACGCATAAAGAATTTTTTTAATTGGAGGTAGCATGCTAATTTCCTTTTTTAGTTTATGGTCAAAGTATAAAACTATTTTTTTTTGTTATGCTGACCTAGATCAATAATCGATAGTAATATTCTTGTATATAGGACGTTCAGAGTCGTATTTTTTTTGATTTTCTCTATGGCTGTCTATTAAGAAACTGCCTATTGATATGACAAAAATCATACCTACGAATAAAAGCCCCCAATAATCTCGAGATTTCTCTGAACTGTTATCTTTAATGACGTGCGGGATAAAGGTCTTGGCTTTCATACGTTATCTACTATTAGTTCAATATTGTTGTATCGATAGTAAATGATAATCAATATCATTAATAGTCTCTATTTGCACTTCTTCTCTACAGCCTCTTTGACATTAATGTTCTGTTGCGAGGCCTATGTTATGATACCGCCTCAATTTTTTAACCGATAAGAGAGTTAACTATGTCTGAACTGTCGTTCGACTCAAACGAATCTAAAATCGCATACGGCATTGGTCGTCAAATTGGTGATCAACTACGTGGTAGCGATCTTGGTGAATTGTCTCTAACGCATCTTTTTGCTGCGATCGAAGATTCATTGAACGGTGCAGAAATGCGCGTTCCTGGTGCTGAACTTGAAGCCGCTTTTGCTGAACTTCAAGCAAAAATGGAAGAAAAAACTCGAACAGCTTCTGAAGGAAACATCCAAGCGGGTGCGGCTTTCCTAGAAGAGAACAAAGCTAAAGACGGCATTCAAGTAACAGAAAGTGGTCTTCAGTTCGAAGTTCTTGAAGAAGGCACAGGCGCGACACCAGCTCTAGAGTCTACTGTTCGTGTACATTACGAAGGTCGTCTGCTTGACGGTCAAGTATTTGATAGTTCAATTGCTCGTGGCGAGCCAATTGAATTCCCTCTAACTGGCGTTATTGCTGGTTGGACTGAAGGTCTTCAGTTGATGAAAGAAGGCGCAAAATACCGTCTTACTATTCCTGCTGAATTGGCTTACGGCGCACAAGGCGCTGGCGCTATGATCCAACCTCATTCTGTTCTTCAGTTTGATGTTGAATTGATTGCTGTAGTTTAATAATGGCCTAATGATTGATTAATTAGCGCTGTCGCTTAATTCATCAAGAATACCAAAAAGCGAGTTGACCTGAAGAGGACAGCTCGCTTTTTTGTTTATCTGACTTCTAACAAGGTTATTTTTACAGTCAGGGTAGGTACCTAGATATCTCTTTCCATTCGTATGTGCAGTTTAGTCGCCTCTAAAAACACCTTACCATCCGTTATAAAATTGTGTTTTTCATAAAAGGCTTGGGCTTCCACTTGAGCATCTAAAAAAACCTTTTTGATCCCCATTTCTCGTGCAACTTGAACGGCTTTTTGCAAAAGCATGTCGCCATAGCCTCGGAGGCGATAGGCAGGAAGAACCGCTAAGCGCCCAATATGACCATCTTGAAGCAGCCGACAGGTCCCTGTTGGTACTGCCGTCGTTCCGAAAGAGACAAAATGCACTGCGTTTTTGTCATGCTCGTCCCATTCGTCTTCGGGCGGAATGCCTTGTTCAATAATAAAAACCTGCTTCCTAACAAAGGTAAGTTGGTCTTTACTGCTGTTCCAGTCGGAGGTTAATACGTTCACAATCTTATCCTTTATTCTTCAGAAGCCGTGAGTTCAATAAGGCCTTGCTGGCGAATCAAGAAACGTAATAAAGGAATTAGGTCGCTGTCTTGCTCTAGATCTAGTCCTGAAAAGTCAAATTCCGTTTCGTTACAAACCGCTTGTACAAAAATAGCGAGCTCTCTGCTCATTACTAAGCTATCGCCATTGCAAAATACAGTCATGTTTGATGTGTTGTCAGGCTGATCATCAAGCCCTTCAAGTGTTTGTTGGTTTTCTGACTCTGATGTCTCTGGGTCGTAATAACTGATACGTGCATCGCCAGGTCGGATAAACGTATGCCCAGCTAAAGCATTTGAATAAGCTTGTTCAAGCTCTTGTTGATTCAGAGGCGTTAAAAATTCAGGGTATTTACTGTCGCTCATTGTTTCTCCCAACCATTGAGCAAGAACCTCTGGCTGGTTTATTAAGCGTACAAGCTCTGCTTGTAAATACGTAATGTCTTCTTGATTGATCTGGGCGCTATGGGCTCGAGTGCCTGATTCAGGTGCGGAAAAACGATCTTTCTCATTGATGGTGTCACACAGTTTGTCTCGGATACCGGTTAAAGCGTCTTGCATGCTTGGTGCACGAAAACCGATTGAGTAGGTCATGCAATCGTCGTCCAGTGAGCGCCCATTATGAGCAAAATTAGGTGGTAAGTAGAGAATGTCCCCTGCGTCTAGCTCCCAATCCATTGTGCTGTCTACGTCGAAGTTCTCCAATATATGCAATGGGATATCTGGTATAGACGTGTCTTGATATTGATCTGGTGCGAGTACTTGCCAGCGTCGTTTACCAGCAACCTGTACCAAAAACACATCGTACTGGTCATAGTGTGGGCCAACGCTACCACCTTCTGTGGCGTAACTGACCATAACGTCGTCAAGACGCCAGCTAGGTAAAAACTGAAAACGCTCTTTTAGTTCTTGGACTTCAGGTACCCAGTGGTCAACTGCTTGAACTAATAACGTCCATTCTTTTTCTGGCAATGTAGCAAAAGCGTCTTCGTCAAATGGACCTTGGCGTAACTCCCATGGAGACTGTCCATTTTCTATTACGATACGTGATTCGACACCATCTTCCATTGCCATGCCAGCTAATTCATCTGCATCCAAAGGAACATCGAAAGCCACTAAGCCAGAGCGAATCAAAAGAGGCTTTTTCTGCCAATATTCTGACAAGAATGAGCGTGCCGTCATGCCGCCTAAAATAGTTAGTGGTGCGTCTAAATCTATCATAAATTACTCACTCTAATAAAAGAGAAAATCGAAAAGGGGAGACAAAAAAGAGCCGATAAATCGGCTCTTTTTACGTTATTAATGCACTAATGATGCTTTTGGAAAGTTAGTGATTAACGAATGGCTTTTGCTTGTGCAACCGCATTACCGATGTAAGTCGCAGGTGTTAGCTTTTTAAGCTCCACTTTAGCGTCTTCTGGCATTTCCAGCGTGTCTACAAAGGCTTCGATCGTTGCTTGATCAATAGTACGGCCGCGCGTTAGTTCTTTTAGTTTCTCGTAAGGAGATTCGATGCCGTAACGACGCATAACAGTTTGAATTGGCTCAGCCAATACTTCCCATGCACTGTTTAGATCCGCGTCAAGGCGCGGTGCATTGATTTCCAATTTACTGATGCCTTTAAGCGTTGATTGGTAAGCGATCAAGCTATGCGCTAGACCAACACCTAGGTTACGCAACACTGTAGAGTCTGTTAGATCACGCTGCCAGCGAGAGATCGGCAATTTAGCGCTTAGATGTCCCATGATGGCATTCGCAATGCCCAAGTTACCTTCGGAGTTTTCGAAGTCAATTGGGTTAACTTTATGCGGCATAGTTGATGAGCCGATTTCGCCAGCAATGGTTTTTTGCTTGAAGAAGCCCATTGAGATGTAGCCCCACACATCACGATCAAAGTCGAGCAAGATAGTGTTGAAACGGCAAATAGCATCGAACAATTCAGCGATGTAATCATGCGGTTCAATTTGTGTTGTATAAGGGTTCCAAGATAAGCCTAAAGAAGTCACAAAAGCTTCTGCGTGAGCTTGCCAATCGACATCTGGGTAAGCAGAAAAGTGAGCGTTGTAGTTACCTACTGCGCCGTTGATTTTGCCTAAAAATTCAACGTTTTCAATTTGCTTAAGCTGGCGACTAAGGCGTGCTGCTACGTTGGCCATTTCTTTACCAACAGTAGACGGAGACGCGGTTTGACCATGTGTACGAGACAACATAGGTTGTTCAGCGTGCTCAATGGCAAGATCTTGGATCGCTGTGATTATGTTTTTAAGTTCAGGAGTAATGCCTACTTCCAGAGCTTCACGTAACATCAAAGCGTGTGACAAGTTATTGATGTCTTCAGAAGTACAAGCAAAATGAACAAATTCAGAAATAGCCGCTAGTTCAGCATTGTTGGCCATTTGATTTTTGATGAAGTATTCAACCGCTTTGACATCGTGGTTCGTGGTTTTCTCAATGTCTTTGATCGCTTGAGCGTCTGCTTCGCTGAAGTTGTCAGCCAATTGGTCTAATAACGCGCTTGCTTCATCACTTAGTGCGGGTACTTCAATAATTTGCGGGTGTTTGGCAAGAGCCTGTAGCCAGCGTACTTCCACAATGACACGCATACGAAGCAAGCCATACTCGCTTACTGAGCGACGTAATACATTGGTTTTTGATCCGTAACGACCGTCTATTGGGGAAATTGCGTTTAAGCTAGTTAATTCCATTGAGATAACGCCTCGACCATGGTTTTCAGGGAGCCGCTATTATAGGGAAAAGTGGGACGTACTGCCATTGCGCTAAGGTGATTCAAGGTGTTTTGTCATGATTAACTTGATAGAAGGAAACAAGCACCAAGTAAAATGAGTGGCTTGATGCTTTTAATCGGATGGGAGACACTGTCTATTCTTCGCTTTTACTAAGAATTTCTATGCTTGAGTCTGCAATAAAGCAATATTTATTAGAAAAACCAGAAGCGTTGGAAGATTATCCATTTGGACCAGACGCTATTGTGTTTAAAGTACAAAAGAAAATGTTTGCTTTATTTATGGTGAGGCAAGGGCAGAGTGCGCTTAATTTAAAATGCGATCCTGAAGAAGCGGTTCAGTTAAGGGATATTTTTAGCGCCGTCACGGCGGGATATCATATGAATAAACGACATTGGAATACTGTCATTCTCGATGGCTCTCTACCAATGGGTGAAATTGAACGTATGATTGATAATTCTTATAGTTTGGTTGTCAAAGGCCTCAAAAAATCAGATCGAGAAGGTTTGGAAGTTCGTCACGGTAGTCAGATTGTTTATGCGTTGAATAAGTAGATTATTCAAATCAGGTTGTTTTTTTTAGTATTGTTGCTCTTTTTATACTGATAAAAAGTTGAGTGACTTAGGCCCGCTTGGAGGTTTTATGAGTACAGTGTTGAAAGGAAGTTGTTTGTGTCATGGCATCCAGTATGAAGTACGCAGTGAGCTAGGCGATATTATGCAGTGCCATTGCCAAAAGTGTCGTAAAGCAAACGGTACCGCGTTTGCGACTAATGCCGCTATCCCAACTGATGCCTTTGTCTTTTTAGAAGGAGAGTCATTAGTAGGGGAATATGAATCGACACCTGGCGTGTTTCGTACTTTTTGTACTCGATGCGCATCCCCGCTTTACAGCCGTCGCCCTAGCCAGCCAGAATTGCTTCGATTACGTATTGGTAGCCTTGATACGCCAATTGAAGGTCGCCCAGCGCTTCATATTTATGCCGCGTCTAAAGCAGAATGGGATCGCATCACAGATGATATTCCTCAATATGATGAACGGCCACTCTCTTAATTCTCGCTAAGTGATAGCGTCAGTTCGATGATTACTTTAAAAAACTGGCAAAAATGATTTGGTCGTCTATGCTTAAAGTTCCCTCCATAGATGTAATGAAGAGACCTTTGAGGCTGTAGTAGGCGTGATGTTTACCATGCTTGCCTCTTTTTTTAATAGGTGCACTCTGCCAATTCCTTATTTTTCCCACTTATCCACATAGCGTGTTGCGTTATGATCTTTTATTTCGCTAAATAAGGGTGACTCTATTGTCTATTCTGCCTCATCAAACTGATATTTTTGGTGGCATTATCATCGATTCTGATCAATTACCTGATACCTTAATTCAGTTTGAGCAGGGATTGATTTCATTATTAGAAAAAGCCAAGAAAAGCGATTTCAAACTTATTTGGCTTACCGTTGAACGCACCAAAACAGACATTATTCCTATTTTAGCAACACATAATTTTGTATTTCATACTTGCAGCGAAGACACGCTGACAATGATTTGCCGTATGGAAGAAACCAGTTATGCGCCTTTTTCGCCTACTCACACTTTGGGTACTGGGGCGATCGTTATCAATGATAAAGATGAGCTGTTGGTGATGCGCGATAATTGGTCATCTTATCGCGGTTATAAATTACCGGGTGGATATCTTGAACAGGGTGAAAGCATTGAAGAAGCCGTTGTTCGAGAAGTGCTAGAAGAAACTGGTGTAACCACTCGATTTGATGCTGTATTAGGGCTCAGAGCACGCCACCCTGTGCAATTTGATAAATCCAATCTTTATATTGTTTGCCGTTTAGTACCGATTGACGAAACCATTGAGATTACTGATACCGCTGAAGTGGCGGAAGCCAGATGGATGCCAGTGAGTGACTATTTGGCAGATGTGAATATTCATGCGTTCAATCGAAAAATGGTGGCAGAGTTGAGAAATTGTACCGGCTTACAGCGCATTCAAGTGGATACATCATTAGCGTCCAATGCTCAGAATGAAGTCTTTTTTGCGACCTAATGTTAAGCAACAAAAAGTGAGTATTCTTACTTTTGGGCTATTGTACTAAATGCTGCATGTTAAAATGAAAAGATCACAATCAGAATGACTTGTCCCTCCTTTCTACGCCCCGTATAGTCTCTGCCATTGTAGAATGGCCTGAAGGCCATGGCCCTCATCGAATTGGATTGTTTAGTGTCTGATATAAATAAATCGGCAGCAGTGTCGTACTTTTTAAAAAGCCGCCCAGCCGCTATTGAGCTAGATAATGTATCTTGGTCTCCAACGGCTGGACGAGTGGTGCTTCAGCCTATTCAAATAAGTATTAAAGCGGGTGAGTTTGTTGCGATTGTAGGCCCAAATGGGTCAGGAAAAACCAGCTTATTACGTTGTTTATATCGGGTAAATAAACCCACTTCTGGTTATGTGCGACTAGACGGTAAGGATGTTTGGCGCCTGTCAGCCAAACAATGCGCTCAACGTATTGCCACTGTGTTGCAGGATTCTGGTGCAGATTTTGGGCTCAGCGTGTTTGAGATGGTGGAAGTCGGATTAACACCGAATACATCGTCTTGGGGGCGCTCAGATAAGGATATTCAAACCGTAGAGCGCGCATTAGACTGGTTAGATGTATTGCCATTAGCGAACCGTGATTTCAGTTCACTATCCGGCGGTGAGCGTCAGAGAGTAAGAATTGCACGGGCGTTAGTGCAACAACCCGATGTCTTGATCCTAGATGAACCAACGAATCATTTGGATATTCGCCACCAGCTTGACGTCCTTGCACTTATTGCCAAACTACCTTGTACTGTAATTGTATCGCTTCATGATTTAGCGTTGGCTTCAGCCTATGCCGATCGCGTTATGGTGCTTAAAGAGGGGCGATTAGACGCCTTTGATACGCCTGAGAACGTTTTTTCTTCTAGCCGAATTAAACACGTTTTTGATGTTGAGACCGTGATAGATGAACATCCTATTACACAGCGCCCACGATTTTCTTTTTACCTTAATGATTAACCATATTATGACGTACATATCTCACTTTAAAAGCCGACCTTTGATATTAGCAGTGGGCTTGTTTGTCAGTGTTACCCAAGCAAATTTCGCCAGTGCTGCGCACTATCCGGTGCAAGTACAGAGTTGTAATAGAACCGTGACGTTTGATAAAGCGCCACAAGCGGCTGTATCTAATGACGTGAATTTGACCGAAATGATGTTGGCGCTTCATTTACAAGATCATATGGTCGGTTATACCGGTGTCTCGGGTTGGAAAACACTGGATCCGACATTGCGAAAAGGCATCGGTCAATTGCCAGAGTTATCCCCGAAATACCCAACCAAAGAAGTGTTATTGGGTGCCAATGCAGACTTTTACTTTGCTGGTTGGAATTACGGCATGCGCGTTGGTGGCGGGGTAACGCCTTCCACGTTGGCGCCATTGGGCATTAAGGTGTATGAATTAACCGAAAGTTGTATTCATATTATGAATAAACCTAAGGTGTCGATGAATGATCTATACAAGGATTTGCTGAATTTAGGGAACATTTTTAATGTTGAAGCGCGTGCGACAAAGCTCGTTGCAGGGTATAAAAAAGAATTAGTGAGTTTTCAAGAAAAACTGACACCACTCAAAAAGCCTCCCAAAGTATTTGTTTATGACTCAGGTGAAGCTGAACCTTTCACGGCGGGGCGTTATGGTATGCCAACAGCACTGATTGAAGCCGCGGGTGGTATCAATGTGGCCGATGATGTGAATAAAAGTTGGACCCAGATAGGTTGGGAGTCTGTTATTGATCGAGCTCCCGATATTATTGTTATTGTGAATTATGGCGACGTAACCGCACAACAGAAAATCGATTTTTTAACACATAACCCGGCATTAAAATCGATACCAGCGATAAAAAACAAACATTTTGTGGTACTTCAATATGTAGAAGCCACTCCTGGGCCACGTAATATAGAGGCGATTAAACGACTTGCTACCGCTTTTAGACGTGATGCTTCATGAGTAAAGATTCATCGTCTGAGCTGAGTGAAAATCAATCATCAAAAAGTGCCACTTTATTGGCCACCTATGTGCCTTTGCCTTTTTTGATTATCTTGCTGACTTTTCTTCTGCTCGGTCTTATGGGGTTGGCAATTGGAGTGGGCTCTGTTGCGATTCAGCAATCAACGGTATGGGGTGTTATCGCGCATAAGCTTTCACTCGTATGGTTGCATCCCACTTGGTTTATTCCCGATTGGTCAATGGGGCGGGAAAATATTGTATGGGAAGTGCGACTGCCGCGAACTATTTTGGCGGCCACCGTAGGTGCATCGTTAGCGTTGGTTGGCGCGTCATTACAATCGGTGACACGTAACCCGCTTGCAGACCCACATCTGCTGGGTATCTCATCGGGCGCCGCGTTAGGTGCAATCATTGCGTTATTGCACACAGGTATGGTGTTAGGTGTTGTTACTGTACCTGTGTTTGCCTTTCTTGGTGCATTGCTTGCGATGTTTCTGGTATTGGCGGTGGCAAATTTTGCGGCGGCACACAGTGCGGGACGATTGATTCTAGCCGGAGTCGCGGTCGCTTTTGTTTTAACATCCGTAGGAAACTTGTTTATTTTTATGGGAGACCATCGTGCCTCCCATACGGTGATTTTTTGGATGTTGGGCGGACTAGGCTTGGCCCAATGGGGGCAGTTATGGTTTCCCATTGGCACTTTACTATTAGGTAGTGCGTATCTTATTTACAAAGCACGCTATTTGAATGCAATGATCTTGGGTGATGAAACTGCGAGCACCTTGGGTATTCCTGTTGAGCGTTTTCGTATTATGGTGATTATTGTGTGTGCTTTATTGACTGGTGCCGCTGTCGCATTTTCGGGTGTGATTGGTTTTGTTGGTCTTATGGTGCCACATATTGTGCGTTTGCTGGTGGGAGGAGATTATCGAAAGGTTTTACCGTTGTCGGCATTGCTTGGTGCCATTTTCTTAGTTGTTGCAGATATAGTGGCGCGTATTATTATGCCGCCTCAAGATATGCCTATTGGTATTTTGACAGGGCTAGTAGGGGGCGTCGGATTTGTTTTTTTAATGAGAAAGCGACGAAGTGTTGCTCTATGACTGTCATCTGAAGTGAAAAAACTAAGTTTACTAAGCCGAAATATTGGAATGAAAAAACACAAATTAAGAGGATGAAAACGAGCGAGAAGGCCCGTTTTCAAATACTTTGGCGCTTACAGATCTGCTTCAATAGCGCTGACTAAATCATCGCTTTCAGGTGTTACATCAGGTGAAAAACGCACGACATTGCCTTCTTTAGTCACTAGGAATTTCTCAAAATTCCATACTACTTCTGGCGCCAATGTTGATTCAATATTGTGCCCAGACAACATTTTTTCCATCGCTTCACGGTTTGGCGTAACAGGAGCCGCTTCAATTAAACTTTTATAAAGTGGATGCTTGTCCTTGCCTGTTACTGCGATTTTACTAAACATTGGAAATGTTACGTCGTAAGTAAGGCTGCAGAACGCTTGGATTTCTTCATCACTGCCAGGCTCTTGCCCAGCAAAATCGTTCGCAGGAAAGCCCAAAATCTCTAAGCCTTGAGAATGATATTTTTTGTATAATGCTTCTAATCCTTCGTATTGAGGCGTTAATCCACATTTGGATGCGACATTAACGATTAGCACCGTTTGCCCTTGATAAGCCGTTAAAGATACGTCTTCGCCTTTGATGTTGGTAACGGTTAAATCTAATAGATTACTCATGGTAGCCTCTTATATTGATGTAAATGGATTCGTTCTACGCAGATGCACTCACTACAGATTATGAGTGGATCTTTTTGTTGCTTCTCGCTTTAGCATATCTCTTCAGACATTAAATAAATGCGCAACAATTGCATAAGTTCGCTTGTCCTGCTTAGAGTGTTGTTTAGGAGGCTGTCAGGATGAATAGCTTGTAACTTAAGGAGAGATTGTTTGTCTTACCCTGTTTTTCTAGTGAGTTTGTATGTTGTTTTCAGCATTGTGGCGTTTGGGTTTTATGGTTGGGACAAGCGCGCAGCTAAAAAGAATCGACGTCGGGTGCCTGAAGTAACGCTTCATTGGTTAGCATTATTAGGCGGTTGGCCGGGTGCGATATTGGCACAAAAATATTTCCGTCATAAAACGATAAAAAAATCGTTCCGTATTGCATTTTGGCTGACGTGTGTAGCGAATATTTTACTGCTGATGTTGGCGTGTTTCTTTATTCAGATAGGCTTTGTTCAAGGAATAAGCAATATTCAGGCGTTGTTCAACAGCCTATATAAGTAGAGGCATTTATATCTGATGAACAATGACGTTCTCGTCTGATAAATAATTGTAAAAATACAACGGCCTGAAAAATATCAGGCCGGTTTCTACACTACTGTTTCATTAGCGGATTTCTTATCCTCAGATTACTAGCCGAAACGACCCGTAATGTAGTTCTTAGTGCGCTCTTTTTTCGGACGTAAAAACATTTCGTCTGTTTCCGCCACTTCCACTATCTCGCCTAAATACATAAAGACGGTTTTTTGGGAGACCCGAGCCGCTTGTTGCATATTATGCGTGACAATAACAATGGTGTATTCGTCGCGCAAAGTATCCAATAAATCCTCTATTTTAGAGGTGGATACAGGATCAAGTGCAGAGGTGGGTTCGTCAAGCAATAACACTTGTGGTTCCAGTGCTATGGTTCGAGCGATACACAAACGTTGCTGTTGACCACCAGAAAGACTTTGTCCACTTTGATTTAGCTTGTCTTTTACTTCGTCCCACAAGGCTGCGCTGCGCAAGGCCTTTTCAACGCGAGCATCCATTTCACGACGTGACGGTTTTTCATAAAGACGAATGCCGTACGCGATATTGTCATAGATGGACATAGGGAATGGTGTCGGTGACTGAAATACCATGCCAACGCGAGCACGCAATGCAGAGACATTCATTTTTGGATCTAGTATGTTTTGATTATCAATGATGACCTGACCTTTTGCTTCTTGGCCTGGGTACAGAGTATAGATACGGTTCAAAACACGTAACAATGTTGATTTACCACAACCAGATGGTCCAATGATCGCGGTTGTCTCATTGCGGCCAATCTCAAGATTGATATTTTTTAGAGAGTGATTATTACCGTAGTAAAAGTTCAAATCACGGATCGAAATATCAATCTCAGTAGCTAGCGCAGGTTTGCTAGGTTCAATATTTAAAAGTTCTGAAGGCGTCATGGCGATTTCCATTGGCTTTTCCAAAATTAGTGTTGTGCAGTCGCAGAGCGTAACACTACTCGCGAGATAATAGAGAGAACAAGGATAGTCAAGGTGATTAATAGTGCACCTGCCCAAGCAAGGGCTTGCCAATCCGGGTAAGGATTCATCGCAAACTGGAATATCATCACTGGCAAGTTGGCCATCGACGAAGACATATCAGTTGACCAGAATTGGTTGTTCAACGCGGTAAACAATAGCGGTGCTGTTTCACCAGCGATACGAGCAACAGACAATAAAATCCCCGTTGTCATACCGACACGAGCGGCTCGATAGCTAACGCTAAGAATAACTTTTGAACGGCTTGCACCCAGTGCATAAGCCGCTTCACGCATACTGTTTGGTACCAGATTCAACATATCTTCGGTGGTACGAACAACAACCGGAATGGCAATAATGGCCAATGCGGCAGAGCCGGCCCAACCAGAAAACCCACCCATTGGAGCGACCAAAATCTCATAGATAAAAAGGCCCGCAAGGATAGAAGGTTTAGCTAACAAAACATCATTTACAAAACGAACGATAGTGGCCAGTAATGTTCCTTTACCGTATTCGTTTAGGTAAGTTCCCGCGAGTAATCCAATCGGTGTCGCTACCAGCATAGCGGCAGCCACCAATAAAAAACTACCCATAATGGCATTCGCCAAACCACCAGACTCACCAGGCGGTGGCGTCATTTCGGTGAATAAGCTTGGTTTGAATGCGGAAAAACCTTGATAAAGTAGCACCGAACAAATCCATACCAGAAAAGCGAGTACCAGTAGCGTTGCCGCAACGATCAGCATCCGAGCAATAATGTTGGCAAATTGGCGACGTTTAACGACAGCGTTCACAGACAACTCCTATGATGAAATTCGGTTAAGCATCAACCGCGCAATGGCGAGTACGATGAAGGTAATAATGAATAACAATAAGCCAAGCGCAATAAGAGAGGATGAATGTATTTCTGTATAAGCCTCTTGAAACTCATTCGCAATGGTCGATGCAATGGTGTTACCTGGAGCAAAAATGGCACCGGTAATACGGTTTGCGTTACCAACAATAAAGGTAACGGCCATGGTTTCACCAAGAGCGCGACCTAGGCCTAAAAATATGGCACCTGTCATCGCTGTTTTGCAATGGGGAATGATAATGGCGCGAGTCACTTCCCAGTCGGTTGCCCCAACGGCATAACCACTTTCTTTTAAGCGTTTAGGAACCGTATCAATCACATCTCGCATAACCGCAGCGATGAAAGGCAAGATCATAATTGCCAATACAATGCCCGCTGTTGCCATACCAATGCCGATCGCAGGACCTGCAAAGATAGAAGAAAGAAAAGGTACGTTTTCAAAGGCATTAATCACTGGTGCTTGCACATACTCTGCAAATACTGGAGCGAAGAAGAAAAGCCCCCACATACCATAAATAATACTCGGAATAGCAGCCAGTAATTCAATCGCAATGCCTAAAGGGTGACGTAACCATCTAGGTGCTAATTGAGTAATGTAAATGGCAATGGCAAATGCTAAAGGAACCGCTAAAACAATCGCAATACCAGAGGTAATCAGTGTGCCCGCAATGGCTGGTAGTGCGCCGAACTGCTCAGTGACTGGGTTCCAAGTTGATGTCCAAATAAAGGAAAGACCAAACTTGCTGATAGCAGGCCATGCACCCATTGTTAAAGAGACAAAGAAGCCGCCTAAGATAACAAGGATAAACATAGCAGAACAAATTGAAAGCCATTTGAATGTGCTGTTGAAGCCTTCGCCATTCATGAAGCGAGGAGACCGCTGGAATGATCCAGCGGCCTCTTCATGAGCTTTCGTTTTAGTATTGTCGACGAGAGTCATGTTGGGTTTAGTCATTAGCTTAAGAGCCCATGTATACGGATTTGCCGTCAGTCGTTTTCAGATCTTTTGCCCAAGCGTCATGGATAAGCGCTTTTACATTCGCTGGGAATGGAACATAGTGAAGATCTTCAGCGGCTTTGTCGCCATTTGTGTATGCCCAATCAAAGAACTTAAGTACGGCTTTGGTTGCTTTTGGATCTTCCACTTTCTTATGAAGAAGAATGAAGGTCGCAGCAGTCATCGGCCAACTTTTCGCACCAGGCTGGTTAGCCAAGATTAGGTAAAAGCCTTTAGCGTGTTTCCAGTCAGCACCAGCAGCGGCGGCTTGGAAAGTTTCCATCGTAGGCGATACAATATTGCCTTCTTTGTTTTTCATTTTTGAGTAAGTTAGGTTGTTTTGCAAAGCGTATGCATATTCAACATAACCAATTGAGTTTTTCAATTGAGATACGTAGTTAGCAACACCTTGGTTACCTTTACCGCCTGTACCAACTGGCCACTGAACGGAAGCATCAACACCTACATCTTTTTTCCATTCAGGAGAAATATCTGCTAAATAGTAAGTGAAGTTGAAGGTAGTACCAGAACCGTCTGCACGGTGAACAACCGAAATTTTGTTATCAGGTAAGTTAACGCTTGGGTTCAATGCTTTGATTTCTGCATCATTCCACTTAGTGATTTTACCTAGGAAGATATTAGCGATTGTCTTGCCATCAAGTACCAATTCGCCAGGTTTGATTCCTTTCACGTTAATGATTGGAACGATGCCGCCCATTACTGTAGGGAACTGCATCATGCCTTTTTCTTCAAGAACGCTTGCCTTTAACGGCTTATCAGAAGCACCGAAGTCAACGGTTTTTGCTGTGATTTGCTTGATACCGCCGCCAGAACCAATTGCTTGGTAGTTAAGCTGAGCGCCAGTTTCTTTGTTGTAAGATTGTGCCCACTTAGAATAAACAGGGTATGGGAATGTTGCACCAGCACCAGTGATGTGATCGGCAGCGAAAGCTGATGTTGCTGTGATTGCAGCGCAAACTGCCAAGCTTGCAAAAATGCGTTTCATGAGAGTGTATCCTTTTAATGTTCAGTGTGAATTATCATTCTTTAAACTGAGATTACGGACAATCTTTGCCGTTCATCTCTTCTCATTTTTATGTGCTAGACAATAAATGGTTTCTGATCACCGTTGTCTGGGGAGACATATTGAACAAACTTTGTGACAGTTTCGTTACTAAAGCTTAAATAGCCGTATTTTTTTAGTATTTTTATGCCTCTCTACCATGCTGTTTATTCGTTCTTATAAAGAGGTTTTAACTTAACCTGTTGATATTACTATATAATTTTTATTATATCTTTGTGTTCTGTATGAATTATTTTTATTACTGAATTGCGTAAAAAATGTCATATTCGTAATGGCTTAATCAGCTAGACGCTAAGCTAGGCTGAGTTTTTTGTCGTATATTAAGTCACTAATTTGATTTTCAATGATGAGAGAGCGGCAATATAAAGAGTAATTTTCTCTTGCCGTTACAAGTGTTTCAAAATGATATAAACTGATAAAAATAATTCATTTTTGTGCCGAAAGAATAAGGAAAGGGTCATGACAACACGAATCCAGCAAGGCGGTTTGTCGATAGCGGAAGGGCTATGGCGTTTGGTGAATGAAGAAATAGCACCGGGTACCGGTATTGACCCGACGGTCTTTTGGAATGGTTTCGAAGCAACCTTGCAGGACCTTGCTCCGAAAAACAAAGCGTTGCTGGCAAAACGAGATGTCTTACAAACTCAGATCGACGAATGGCATCTAGCGCACAAGGCGCAACCTCATGGCGCCAATGACTATAAAGCCTTTTTAAAAGAAATCGGCTATCTGTTGCCAGAAGGGCCTGCTTTTAAAATCACCACCCAGAATGTAGACGAAGAAATCGCTGAGCAAGCGGGGCCACAGCTGGTGGTACCGCTGAAAAATGCGCGCTTTGCCTTAAATGCCGCTAACGCTCGTTGGGGAAGTCTTTATGATGCCTTGTACGGCACGGATGCGATTCCAGAAGTCGACGGTGCGGAAAAAACCAGTAGTTATAATCCCATTCGTGGCGACAAGGTCATCGCTTTTGGTCGTCAGTTATTAGACCAAGCGGCACCCTTGGCTCATGGCTCTCATCGTGATGTAACGGCGTATCAAATAGACAATGCTGAACTGCTGGTGACTCTGGTATCTGGCGAACAAGTGGGCTTAGCAGAAGCGGAAAAATGTGTGGGCTTTAATAGCGCCGCGTTAACGCCAACGGCCATTCTATTAAAAAACAACGGCCTGCACATTGAGATTCAGATCGACGCGACGTCGCTTGTCGGCAAAACCGATAAAGCCGGTGTGAAGGATTTACTGGTTGAAGCGGCGATTACCACCATTATGGATTGTGAAGACTCCATCGCGGCGGTGGACGCAGAAGACAAAATTGAAGTGTATCGAAATTGGCTTGGCCTGATGAACGGCTCTTTGCAGGATCAGTTTGAAAAAGGTGGCCATACGGTGACCCGGGTTATGAACCCAGATCGCACCTATCTCACGCCCTCTGGCGGGTCATTGACCTTGCCGGCTCGCAGCTTGTTATTTATTCGCAACGTTGGTCATTTAATGACGAACTCGGCGATTATTGATCGAGAAGGTAATGAAGTGCCTGAAGGCATTATGGACGGATTTATCTGTGCTTATGCCGCAATGCATGACTTAAACAGCACCACAACACGCAAAAACAGCCGCGCGGGCAGTGTTAATATCGTCAAACCTAAAATGCATGGTCCTGAAGAAGTGGCTTTTGCGGTTGAATTATTTGCTCGCATTGAAGAAGTTCTACAGCTCAAACGCAATACCTTAAAAATCGGCATCATGGACGAAGAGCGCCGTACCACAGTGAATTTAAAAGAATGCATTCGTGCTGCCAGTGAGCGAGTGGTGTTTATTAATACCGGTTTCCTTGATCGCACCGGTGATGAAATCCACACCTCCATGATGGCTGGAGCGTTTGTGCCCAAATCCATCATGAAGCAGCAGCCTTGGATTCAAGCCTACGAAGATTGGAACGTCGACATTGGCATCGAATGCGGATTGCCCGGCAAGGCGCAAATTGGTAAAGGCATGTGGGCCATGCCAGATGAAATGGCAGCGATGCTAGAGCAAAAAATAGCACATCCTATGTCAGGGGCGAACACCGCTTGGGTGCCATCGCCCAATGGGGCCACACTGCACAGCACCCATTATCACACGGTGAATGTGCGCGCTCGCCAACACACCTTGGCCACACGTCAACGAGCCAGCCTAGATGATATTTTGCATATTCCTTTAATGGCTGACCCTAGCGCACTGACGGCGGAGCAAATCAAATTTGAGCAGGATAACAACGCCCAAGGCATCTTAGGCTATGTTGTGCGCTGGATTGATCAAGGGGTAGGTTGTTCTAAAGTGCCAGACATTAACAATGTAGGCTTAATGGAAGACAGAGCGACCTTGCGTATTTCGTCTCAGCATCTTGCAAACTGGCTAGAGCACGGCGTGTGCAACGAAGCGCAGGTGATGGAAGCGCTAAAGCGCATGGCGGCGATTGTGGATAAGCAAAATGCCAGTGACCCTGCGTATCAAGCCATGGCGCCAAGTTACGATGGTATTGCGTTTAGTGCCGCATGTGATCTTGTTTTTAAAGGGAAGTCTCAGCCATCAGGCTATACCGAGCCGTTGTTGCACGCCTATCGAATAGCAAAAAAAGCCGAATAACCAAGGCGCCTTCTGTGTTATTAAAGCCGGGCCTGTCGCTCGGCTTTTTTGTCGTTATAATAAGGTCAATTTTATTTTGGATTGATGGTTTTGCAGACTCTACAACAACTGAATAACGGTGAATTAAGCGGCGTAAAGCGCCTTCAATTGGCAGAAAATCTCAGTGAATTTCCTGAGGCTATTTATTCCTTGGCGGACAGCTTAGAAATTCTCGACTTGTCGAATAATGCGCTCACCAGCTTGCCTGATGATCTGGTAAGGTTGAGCAACCTTAAGATTTTATTTTGTTCTAATAACCAGTTTACTGAGCTGCCTGAAGTGCTTGGAACTTGCTCTAAGCTCGAAATGATAGGTTTTAAAAGCAATCAGATTCGCACGGTGTCAGGTGCATCATTACCTCGCATTACCCGCTGGTTGATCTTAACGGATAACCAAATTGACACCTTGCCGGATGAAATAGGTGAGTTACCGCGTTTGCAAAAGCTTGCTTTGGCAGGGAACCAATTACGGGAGATTCCTCAATCCATTAAGCATTGTCAGAATCTAGAGTTGATTCGCTTGTCAGCCAATATGCTAACGACGTTTCCAGATGTCTTGCTCGCTTTGCCTAAATTGGCGTGGTTAGCGTTTTCAGGTAACCCTTTTTGTGCAAGTCGTGATCTTCATAGCGAGTTTAAAACAGTGTCCGCGAATGACGTAATACTGCATCAAGTACTAGGGCAGGGGGCGTCTGGCGTCATTTCAAAAGCCACATGGCAAGATAATCGTTTTTCGTTCCCTGACACTATCGCGGTAAAAGTATTTAAAGGTGAGGTCACCAGTGACGGTTACCCAGAGGATGAGTTGGATGCCTGTTTATCGATTGGTGTGCATGACAATATTGTTAAGCCGTTGGCTAAAATTTCAGAGCCAGAGTGCTCGGCATTATTGATGGCACTGATTCCTGAGCATTATTATAATCTTGGTCAACCGCCAAGCTTAGTGAGTTGCACACGAGATACTTTTACCCAAGGCCAGGCTTTTTCTATTCAGCAGATTGGCTTTATCGTGGCGCAAATGGACGCCGTGCTACAGCACTTCATCGACAAAGATATTTGTCATGGAGACTTATACGCCCACAATATATTAATTAATCCTGAGGGGCATATTTTATTTGGTGATTTTGGCGCAGCATCGAAATACCATAATTTATCCGCTGAGCAAAAACACGGTATTCAAATGATAGAAGGTCGCGCCATGCGTTTTTTCATCGACGATATGCTTAGTTTGTGTATTGAAGAGGATAAAGACAGTGACTTATATAAAGCATTGCAGAGCAAGGTAGCGCTTACATAGCAGCGTTTTTATCAGCTAAAGATAAGAAAGCCGTGAGTCATAAAGGGTCACGGCTTTTCTGCTTCTACTTATTAGATCATTGTTTTAAAAAGACGATTAACGAATGCTTTGATAGCGTGGCAGTCTATCGAGACGCTTTCTTAAGACCACTTGGTAAAGTTGTAATGAGCGGCTTCGAAAAGCGCCAGCACAGGTTTTCAGGTAATAAACCCACATTCGATAAAAGCGCTCATTATACTGGTCTTTTAATTCAGGCCACGCTGCTTCAAAGTTTTTACACCATGCCATTAATGTGGTTGCATAGTCAGGGCCAAAGTTATGTACGTCTTCAATCACAAAATAAGGTTCTACCGCCTCGCTAATCTGGGTAAGGGATGGAATGACGCCATTACGGAAAATGTATTTATCTATCCATGGGTCTGTTCCCACGGAGGTTTTCGCGTTGCCAATGGTATGTAACACGAAGATGCCATCGTTTTTCATTAATCGGTGAGCTGTTCGCATATAGGTGTCGTAGTTTTTAGGACCAACATGCTCGAACATGCCAATCGACACGAGTTTGTCGTATTGCCCATCTAGGCTTCGGTAGTCTTGCAGGGCAATATTAACGGGTAACCCTTTGCAACGCTCATCGGCCAGTTTCTTTTGCTCTTTGGAAATAGTAATACCAGTGACACTCACACCGTATTCTTTGGCGGCAAGTTCTGCAAAACTTCCCCAGCCACAGCCTATTTCTAATACGGATTCCCCTTTTTTGAGGTCGGCCTTTTCACAGATTAACCGCAATTTATTCAGTTGAGCTTCGTGTAAGTTTTTGGCTTTATGCCAGTAACCACAAGAGTAAGCCATGGTAGGGTCTAGCATCGCTTGATAGAGATCGTTGCCAGCATCGTAATGTTGCTCACCCACTTGGTAAGCTCGTTTTTCTGATTGGCGATTAATAAATTTAGCTAAAATCCAATGTCTAAATATGACCCATCGCCCGGTCATTTTTTCATCTAAACGAGCGCTAATAATACGAGAAATGAATTCATCAACTTGCTCACAGTCCCACCAGCCATCGACATAAGCTTCCCCCAAACCTAGAGAACCTTTACTAAGGATTCTGTCCCATAGGGCAGGATTATGCACCTGAGGATCCCATGGATTGGAGCCATTAATAGTGATGCCTGCGTTAGCAAGTTGTGTCCCTATCCAGCGCTCAACCGCAGAGGTCGCGTTTTGTTGATCTGAATAGTTTATATCTTGCAAAGTGCTGTCATTTTGAGATGAGGTTGTATTGTGGTCGTTGAGTTGTTTTGTTGTTACGCCCATCTATTATCTCCTTATCATGTTGAGCATCTGTCTTTTTGAATAGAGTAGAAATAATCTTTTCAAATATTACTCTTTTGAAAAGCAAAGCCCAGAGCAGGAAGATCAGCAAGACTTTTAAGTGATTTTATTGAATGGTTTGTTTTGCAAGAAAAATCATAGAAATGTTATTAAAATTAGTGAAATTGGCCTTAAGTTTAATAAAAAAGAAGAGTTTCAAAGGAATGTGAATCCTTTTTAATTGCATAAATCGTATGAAATATGAACAGTTTTTGGCGTTTTATGGTCGTATTCGAAGGTTTTAACACAAAAAAACGGTTCGCTTATGAATATAAACGAACCGTTTTTGATGTATTTTTTTTTTTACTTTACACCTGACAACAGTGATATTGAGATGCTGAAAAGTTTAGTAAGTGTCGTAAAAGCGACCCCTAATAAAGGTGACGCTTAGTTTTTGTTGTTAGCTGAACCGTCATATCACAAGCGATTGCTAGCTCTACGCCTTTCTTAATAAAATGCTGGCTATAGTAGTTAGAATGCTCATCGTGTTCGTGGAAATTGTGTGGTGTTAATACCGCTGTTAAAACAGGTACTTCCGTTTCCAATTGAACTTGCATCAAGGCATTACAGACTGTTTGAGCAACGAAGTCGTGACGATAAATACCGCCATCAACGACTAATGCGCTACCCGCAATCGCAGCGTATTGACCGCTTTTAGCCAGTAACTTGGCTTGTAGTGGTATTTCGTAAGCCCCTGGAACAGGAAAAATATCTATTTTGTTCAGGTCATAACCGCGAGTAGCCAATTCGGTTTTGAAGCCTTCTAAACAATTCAAAACAATATTGGTGTGCCAAGAAGCATGGATAAATGCAATGCGTTGGTCTGCTGGGTTAAAGTCAGTAACATTCGTTGTTGAGCTCTGATTCATTTTTAAAAATCCTAAAAAAAATGTGAATCAGGGCGAACGGACAGGCGAATACTTCATCTAGGATGAAATATTTTACAAAAGGCGAACATACACAAATGGTATCTCGCTTGAGGTATTGTCTGACGCGCTCTCTATCATCCGGACTGTAACCGTCGGCTCTGGAGTCACACCAGATCTGCTGACCTCATGCTTCTTTGATAGAAGAATGAGCGCTCGCGGGCTTAGAATAAAATTCCTTACCGCCGGTGGGGAGTTTCACCCCGCCCCGAGAACGAAATCGAATAGTTTCGATGGGTGCAATATACTTTTTTTTAACGAGTTCTGTCAAAGGATGCAGGTACGTTTTGTAAAGAGATCCACTTTTATTGTCATCTTGGTGAGCGTAAAAGCGCTTTTTTTTCTTCTTTTAAAGAGCGAGAATAGCCGGACCAACATTTTTACCTTATGACATCGTGTTTACCGAATGCGAGTCATCCACTTTTTTGATCAGCTTTATTACAGTTTGTGAGAGGAGTGTTTGTGAAAGGAGTCTCTAATATGCTTATAAATAAAAAGTCGATGTATTGTTTTTTTACCGGGTTAGCGCTGTTGGGGCTAACGGCTTGTAGTAGCATTGATACAAGCCAATCGACGGATCAAACCTTTAGTCAGGAAGACAGTCAAACCGATGTGGCTGATTACTTGTGTACTGGCATGCCTTTAAAAGTCATGTTTCATGGGGAAGAAGCACAAATCATCTGGAAACAAAAAACGTATAACTTAACTCAAGCTATTAGCGCCTCTGGGTCGCATTATCTTGGCGAAGACATTTCTTTTTGGATCAAAGGAAAACAAGCGGGTCTTGAAATAGATGACCTTTCTCAGATCAAATGCCAGCTTATTCGCGTCGAGTCTTAATTCGACGCTGACTTCTCTTATTTACCTGAAGAACTCTCACGTTAACCTTGCCTGTTTTCATCTCGTCTTGTCGATTTCACGTGTACAATGGGTCGATTCGCGTATTGATAACGCACGACTATTTTAAGAGATGTAATGAGCAAGCTATTTGTAATGGGCATGGGCCCAGGTGATTTAGGATTGGTTGCACCGAACGCGACCAAAGCATTGGCAACTTGCAGCGATTGGGTTGCCTACGGCTATTATTTAGACCTTTTAGGTGAGCTAAGTGAAGGCAAAACTTTTCACAACTTGCCGCTAGGTGAAGAAATTGGCCGTGCGCGTTTGGCGCTAACCTTAGCAGCCCAAGGTAAGAGTACCGCCTTGATCTCCAGTGGCGACATTGGTATTTATGCCATGGCGACCTTGGTGTTTGAGCTGCTGGACTTGCAGCTGCAAGGCAAAGAAAACCATCCAGAGTGGTTGGATGTTGAGATCGAAGTGATTCCGGGCATCTCCGCGATGCAAGCGGGGGCCAGCCGAGTCGGCGCCATGCTGGGTCATGATTTCTGTACTATTTCTCTTTCTGATTTATTAACCCCGTGGGAAACCATCGACAAGCGTCTGCATGCTTGTGGCGCAGGGGACTTTGTCGTCTCCTTTTATAATCCTGTGTCGAAGAAACGCGATTGGCAATTGAATCACGCCCGTGATGTGTTGCTTCAATATCGCCCTGCCAGCACGCCAGTGATGATTGGTCGCCAGTTAACTCGCCCAGAAGAAGAGATTACCTTTACTACGCTTGGTAAATTAGACGCCAAAGACGTAGACATGTTTACTATGGTGAGCGTGGGTAACTCAGACACTAAACACATAGTGAATGGCGAAAAACAGTGGATTTACACCCCGCGCGGCTATTCTAAAAAGCTGTAATGCTGATTATATTTAAGGAAGTGAGATGACGGTTTACTTTATTGGCGCAGGCCCAGGCGACCCAGATTTGATGACGATCAAGGCAGTCAAAACCATGGAACGCTGTCCTGTCGTTTTGTATGCGGGTTCTTTGATTCCTACGCAAGTTATCGACAGTGTGCGTGACAGCGCCGAAGCGATTTACGACACCGCCGAAATGAATTTAGATGAAACCACCGCCGTCATTGAAAAAGCCGCAAAAGAAGGCAAAGACGTAGCGCGCTTACAGTGTGGTGATCCTGCTTTATATGGTGCCATTGGTGAACAAATTCGCCGTCTTGAAGTCTTAGAGATTGATTATGAAGTGATTCCCGGCGTGAGTGCAGTCGCCGCATCAGCGGCCATGCTGAAAAAAGAGTTAACTCTGTCTGGCGTATCACAAACCGTCATCATGACGCGTTACGAAGGTAAAACCCCTTTCCCTGAAAGAGAGCGTTTACCTGCCTTGGCGCAAAGTGGTGCGACGCTTGCGATTCACCTTGGGGTGACACGCATTCACAAAATCGTCGATGAGTTAATTCCGCATTATGGCGCAGATTGCCCAGTGGCGGTGTGCTATCGAACCAGCTGGCCTGACCAAGATTATGTGGTTGGTACGCTAGCGGATATTGTTGCTAAAGTGCGAGAAAAAAAGTTTACTCGAACCAGCCTTATTTTAGTGGGTCGAGTGTTAGACACTGACGACTTTGCTGATTCTTATCTTTACGATAAAAGTCAGGCCCACATATTCCGAAAAATCCATCGTCAAAAAGACGACAAAAAATAAAAGCAGGATTCATTATGCAGCTTAATAAAATCCCTACTACGATTGTCACTGGTTTTTTAGGCAGTGGTAAAACCACGTTACTATCGAACGTATTAAAACAAGCAGCAGGCAAACGCATTGCTGTGATTGTGAATGAATTTGGTGAATTAGACATCGATTCTGAGATCCTGCGTTCTTGCCCGCTTGACTGCCCAGAAGGCGAAGAAGAGCAAGAAAACGGCAAACGCAGCTCGGATGGCTTTTATGAATTAGCCAATGGTTGTATCTGCTGCACCGTAGAAGAAGAATTTTTGCCGGTGATGGAGCAATTGGTTGCTCGTCGTGGCGACATTGACCATATCTTGATTGAAACCAGTGGTTTGGCGTTGCCGAAGCCCTTAGTACAAGCGTTTAACTGGCCGGGCATTAAAGAATACTGCACGGTAGACGCTGTGATTACCGTGGTCGATGGGCCAGCGGTAGCGGCGGGTCGCTTTGCCCATGATGAAAATCAGGTACAAGCTCAACGCCAAGCGGACGAAAGTCTGGATCATGATCCAAGCCTACAAGAATTGCTGGATGATCAATTGAGTGCTGCCGATCTTGTTGTCGTGAGTAAAAACGACTTATTGGACGAAGACGAACGTGCTCGCGTGCAATCTATCATTACCCATGCGGTGCCAAATACCGTTAAAACGGTTTACATCGAAAACGGTGAAGCGGCGCTGGATATGTTGTTAGGCATCGATGCGGCCACAGAAAGCCGAATTGATGCGGTGCATAACCACCACGATCATCACCATGCTCATGGTGCCCATCATGACCACGCCCATGACCACTTTGATTCTTTTGTTATTACCTTGGGTGAAGTGCCATCCGATTTGCTTCAAGAAACGCTGAGTCAGTTGATCGAAGAGCATAATATTTTCCGTGTGAAAGGCTTTGCGGCCGTGCATGGCAAACCAATGCGTCAAGTTTTCCAAGCAGTGGGCACGCGTTTAGATCGTTACTTTGACCGCCTATGGCAGCCAGAAGAAGTGCGCCAAACGCAGCTCGTCTTTATTGGTAAAGGCATCTCTAAAGAACAAATCGAAAATATTTTGCACGATGCTTTAAGCGCTTAATAGAGTTACCTAGATAAGTCAAAATCGTACAAAATAGAACGGAAAAAACGTAAGCGAAAAGCGGAGAAGACGTGCATTTATTAGCAGCCAAACCGGGCGGATTCGTCGACGATGAAGGCATTGTCGACCTAGGTCAAACACCGGCGCAGCTGGTCATACTTGCCGCTGCAGACAGCGTACTCGGAGCACTGGGAAGTGCACTCGATGAGCTGTCTGCAAAGAATATCTCGCTTCCCAGTATTCGCCTAGCGAACTGGATGCAGTTGGTCAAACCTGCCGCTTACGATTTGTATGAACACAAAGTGTTGGATCACGCGAGCGTGGTTGTCGTCTCCTTGCTGGGGGGTGAGCACTATTGGTCCTATGGCTATCAGCAGCTTCAAGTGTGGTCGAAAGCAAAGAAAGGCCGCACGCTGATCATAGTCCCCGGCGACGACACACCAGATCCCACCTTATTTAAGGTCTCAACCGCAGAGCCAGAAGACAGCCATCGTATATGGCGCTATCTGCGTGACAGCGGGCAAGCCAACAGCCAACAATTATTTTATTTTCTGAGTGAGCGTTATTTTTCTGCGGCGCATCCGTGGCAAGAGCCCGCGCCGTTGCCCAATGCTTTGATTTACCATAACGGTCAGTCATCTAGTTTCTCCGCGTGGCAGCGTACTTATCAAGCCTCTCTAGCGGATGGTCGTGCGGTGGTGATCTTAGCGTTTTATCGCTCTCATTTACAAAGCGGCAATACCGCCATGTTCGATGGCTTAATCGACATTTTAGAGCAACAAGGCTTGGTGCCGTTGGCGGTTGCCGTGAGTTCATTAAAAGACGATTTATCGGTTGGCCTGATTGAATCCCTCGTTGAGCGAACTCAAGCTAAGGTAATTTTAAACACCACGGGCTTTGCGGCGAACCGAGTCGGTAGCCCTGATCTTGCTTCAGAGCCTACGGATTTTCAGTCGGCGTTTTCGTCACCGATTCCTGTCTTGCAGTTGATCCTTTCTGGTAGTACTCAAGAAGATTGGCAGCAACAAACGCAAGGCCTGCGCAGTCGCGATGTGGCCATGCAAATCGTTTTGCCAGAAATGGATGGGCGTATCGTCACCCGCGCGGTGAGCTTTAAAGCCTTAAGCCATTACAACGAACTCGCCCAAGTCGACTTGGTTCGATATGAGTTGCATGCCGAGCGTGCGCAATTTGTCGCCGAGCTGGCGAAGCGCTATGCAGACTTATCCAGTAAACCGAATAATGAAAAACGCATCGCTCTTGTATTGGCCAATTACCCCACAAAAGACGGTCGCATTGGTAATGGCGTTGGCTTAGACACGCCAGCCTCGACGGTGAATCTGTTAAACGCGCTCGAAGCGGCTGGCTATCCGATCCAAGATATTCCCGAACACGGTAATGCCTTAATCGAAGCGCTATTGGGCGCCGTCACCAATAACCCAACCACCTTGCACGAGCGCAGCTGTTGGCAAAGTTTGGCGCTTGAAGAGTACCTACATTATTTTTATCAGCTTCCTTTAGAAAGCCAAAATGCCGTTTGGGATCGTTGGGGGCCACCTGAAGACGACCATAAATGCCGTGAACAAAACGGCCAGCGCCGCATCATGTTGGCAGGCATTCGCTTAGGGGAAACCTTTATTGGGATTCAGCCAGCCCGAGGTTTTAATTTGGACCTCGCGGCCAATTACCATGACCCAGATTTGATTCCGCCACACAGTTATTTGGCGTTTTATTTCTGGCTGCGACACGTCTATAAAGTGGACGCTTTTGTGCATGTGGGCAAGCATGGCAACCTAGAATGGCTGCCGGGTAAAGGTACGGCCTTATCTAATCAATGCTGGCCGGACATTGCCCTTGGCCCTATGCCGCATTTTTATCCTTTTATCGTTAATGATCCGGGCGAAGGCGCACAAGCCAAACGCCGCACCCAAGCGGTGATCATTGACCATCTGATGCCGCCGATGACGCGCTCAGAAACCTACGGTGAGATGGCCGAACTAGAAAACCTAGTCGACGAATATTACCAAGCCATGGGCATGGATGTGCGCCGTGAAACTTGGCTGCGCGAACAAATCCTCAAGAAAGTCCAAGAAACTCACTTGTTAGAAGAGCTTGCTGGCATAGAATCCAGTGAAGATGGCGCTGTAGTGGAAGAAAGTGTACTAGAAGGCCTAGACACTTATTTGTGTGAGATCAAAGAAGCGCAGATTCGCCATGGTTTGCATCGTCTTGGGGAATTGCCAGAAGACGATAAACTGGCCGATACCTTGGTCGCCTTATTGCGTTTACCCCGTGGCAGTGACATTACCAGCAAAGGCATTTTGCATGCCTTAATGGCAGATTTAGAGCTAGAACAAGATGATTTTGACCCAATGCAAAGCACGCGTATGCCTTGGTTGGGGAATCAGCCAAGCGAACTTATGGACGTGAGCACGGCAGATTGGCGAACCCATGCGGACACCAAAGAGCGCTTGGAGTTATTTGCCAAAAAGCTGGCGTTGCAGCATTTAATTGGTGATGAGTCGGTCGTTGCATTAGCGCAACGCTTGCCGCAAACAGCGCAATTACTGGCGCACAGTAAACGCAGCTTGATGGTGGCATTAGCACAAAGCGCCACCAATGAGATTCAGGCGTTACTAACAGGGTTAGCGGGTGGCTTTATTGCACCGGGGCCAAGTGGTGCGCCAACTCGTGGCCGTTTAGATACCTTGCCAACAGGGCGCAACTTCTTCTCGGTGGATAATCGCGCAATTCCTTCCCCAGCGGCGTGGGCGATTGGTCAGCAATCGGCCGAAGCCTTGATCCAACGACACCTTCAAGAAGAAGGGGATTACCCGAAAGATTTGGGTCTATCTGTGTGGGGCACGGCGACCATGCGCACCGGCGGAGACGATATAGCCCAAGCGTTTGCGCTAATGGGAGTGCGTCCGATTTGGGCGCCGGGCTCGAACCGTGTCACCGACTTTGAAATACTCTCCTGCATGCAACTTGGTCGACCTAGAGTGGACGTGACCTTGCGTGTGTCTGGCTTCTTTCGCGATGCTTTCGCCAATGTTATGCGCCTTTATGATGCTGCCGTGCAAGCCATCGCCGCGTATCAAGAACCGGGCAATGGCAATACGATTCGAGCCAATGTCGAAGCCAGAAAAAACACCTTATTAGCCCAAGGAATGAGCCCAGAACAAGCCAATCGTCAGGCTTCTTACCGTGTTTTTGGCAGTAAGCCGGGGGCCTATGGCGCAGGTTTACAAGGCTTGATCGACGAACGCTGCTGGGACACCAAAGCCGACTTAGCCGAAGCCTATGTAAACTGGGGCGGTTATGCTTATGGTTCCAATAACGACGGCAGCCAAGGGGAGGGCGTTGAGGCAAAATCCGCCTTTGTCGAACGCTTGTCACAGCTTGATGCCGTGGTGCAGAACCAAGACAACCGAGAACACGACATTCTCGACTCGGACGATTATTACCAGTTCCAAGGCGGCATGACCAACGCAGTAACAGAGTTTAGCGGGCAAGCGCCAAGCGTGTATCACAGTGATCATTCGAACCCTACATCACCGAAGATCCGCACCTTAAAAGAAGAACTGAATCGCGTGGTGCGTTCGCGGGTACTAAACCCCAAATGGATCGACGCCATGCAGAGCCACGGCTATAAAGGCGCGTTTGAAATGACCGCCACAGTGGATTACCTGTTCGCCTACGATGCCACCACAGACCTAGTGGCGGATTATCAATACGAGCAAGTCACCGATAGATTGCTTCTTGATCCAGACAATCAGGCGTTTATGCGCGATAATAACCCCCACGCCTTGGAAGAAATGGGCGAGCGCTTATTGGAAGCCATTCAGCGCGGCATGTGGCAAAACGCAGAAGGCCACAGAGAACAAATTCAATCCTTGTTGCTTGACCTAGATCAGCAGCAGGAGCAAAGCCAGTAACCTTGAGCAGAAGGTCACTGGTAACCTTGCTGGTAGTCACTAAACTAGGTGCCAGCTGAGTCGAACCAAGTAGAGAGAAACAATGAGTAATACAGAACAGGCCAAAAAGGGCATTATGATTTGTGGTCACGGCAGTCGTGATAAAGACGCAGAGCGCGAGTTTGGCCTAGTAGCAAAAGGCTTAAAAGAACGCTTTCCTGAATTGCCAGTGGAATACGGCTTTTTAGAGTTTTCCGCGCCGAACATTCACATGGGTCTAAACAGCCTATTGAGCCAAGGCGTAGAAGAAATTTACGCCGTACCGGGCATGTTGTTTGCGGCGACTCACGCGAAAAACGACATTCCGTCTGTATTGACGACATACGAAGAGAAAAACGAAGGCCTCCACATCACCTACGGCCGCGAACTTGGCTTGCAAGACGACATGATCGAAGCCTTCCAAGCGCGCATTTATGAATCCCTTGGGCTTGATCCTGAAAACCCACCAGAGAACCTATACGACACCTTATTAGTCGTCGTGGGTCGTGGTACATCTGACACAGGCGCCAACGCAGAAGCCGCAAAACTCACCCGCATCGTCAATGAAAACATGGGCTTTGGCTGGGCAGACACGGTTTACTCTGGCGTCACTTACCCATCTGTGGGCGTTGGCTTGGAAAACCTAATGAAACTGGGCTACAAACGCATCGTCGTTGCGCCTTACTTCTTATTTACTGGCCGATTGATCAAACGTATTCAAGGCTATGTCGAGAAAGTCGCCAAAGCCAACCCAGCGATTGAATTCATCCAAACGCCTTACCTAAGCGACCACCCACGCGTCATCGACGCCTTCCAAAATCGCGTGGAAGAAATCATGCAGGGTGAACTGCCAACCGGTGAAGAAACCCTAATGAACTCCTTCAAACGCCGCCTAGCCGCCGGCGAAGTAGACGTTCATCACCACCATGCCGAATTCGTCGACCCACAAGACGACACCCAAGGCCTATCCGACTTCGACGTGAAACACGCGACTTTTGCCGTCACCGACGAGAAACCATCGTCCGTACTCACACCACAAGCGCATTCACACTCTCATGATCATGACCATAGCCATGATCATTCGCATGGGCACAGCCATAGTCATTCACATGACCATAGCCACGGACATTCCCACGGCGTCTACAAACACATCGGCCACCCAATGGGACCACGCACCATGATAGGCGAAGGCATCTGCTGCTGCTTCATGGGGCAATTTACCGATGAAATCCTAGAAGAAGAAAAAGACAAAATCGACGGCGACTGCACGAAAACCGCATTTGCTCATAAATAATCCCTAAGCCCACAGAACTGGGCTAGTTCCCTCCCTTACTTTTTTTAAGATAAAGAGTAAGGGGAGGGTTAGGGTGGGGTTATTGGTTTTGTGTCTTCCATTCAAACGCTTTGCATACCTGACTTTTATTCCGCTCTGCTGAGCGGGTAACTTTTTGCTAGCGCCCAAAAAGTAACCAAAAATTCGCTTTAAGACCTTTAGCGTATCGTTTCCGTAGCACAGGACAGCTTTTGTACGTCGATCATTTAAGGAAGGTGTTTAGCGCCTTTTTAGATGGAGAGACATCATCAAACACTGCCTCAGAAACGTCATCAAGTCGCGCAACTTCGTTGCATCGAATTAAGGTATTTATAGCTTCAAAGCTTTATAAAACGATCGGTGACGTTATGTACAGCTCAGGGTCGAACCCCTTTTTGCTCTACAGACCTTATTTTAGCTATAAACACAGCTTCAAAAAGGGCTTTGACCTGACCTCGACCTCACCGCTAGAGCATCATCAACCAGCTCAACCAGCATATCAACCAGCTCAACCAGCATATCAACCAGCTCAACCGGCGTTTCTCTTCGGCACTTCTTCTTCACCCATGCCGCCTACCTCATCGAAAACACCGGTTGAGCTTACCTAAACGTAGGCCATCATGAACCGAGCAATGACGGGAATCCGGCACCTCAGCTAGTAGCTACAGAACTTAATGAATACGATTGTCTTGTGGGCTGGAATACCTAAAAAAGAGCGGCCGGTAACTGGAGAATATCTAAAGCCAATCATCGGTTAAAGTCGAAACGATAGGTGACGTTATGTACTGCTCAGGGTCGAACCCCTTTTTGCCCTACAGGCCTTATTGCAGCTAGAAACAAAGCTTCAAAAAGGGCTTTGACCTGACCTCGACCTCACTGCTGAACTATCACCAGCATATCAACCAGCTCAACCAGCTCAACCAGCTCAACCAGCTCAACCAGCTCAACCAGCTCAACCAGCTCAACCAGCTCAACCAGCTCAACCAGCTCAACCAGCGTTTCTCTTCGATACTTCCTTTTCAAAAAAAAGCGTCTACCTCATCGAAAACACCGGTTGAATTTACCTAATCGGCCAGCATGAACGGAGAAATGACGGGAATCTGGCACCTCAGCTAGTAGCTACAGAGCTTAATGAATACGATTTACTTGTGGGCTGGAATACCTAAAAAAGAGCGGCCGGTAACTCATGCCTAAATGAACACTAAAATTGGTTAAAGTCGAAATGATAGGTGACGTTATTAAACTTTACATGTCTCAAGTTTTCTCAGTCCTTGCCCAAAAGCCAATATACAGCCGCGATCGCTCATAATATAAGGCTGCATATTATTCCTATAGTTATCAAAAACTTATGTCGACTGTCTAAAAAATAATCACCTATTTTGTGCGTTTGTACTGGTAGGTTGCTAAAAACCGTTTTAATATCAATGATTAAGGGATTTCAGCGCAGAGATAACACGCTGTGCTTCCCTAATAAATAGATGTGATAGCGCACGCTCGTTTAGCCAATTTTGGATATTATGAATAACTTTATAAAACACTTTAAATTCAGTTGGTTATAGAGATATTTAGGCAGTTTTGAAATGTCTAAGGACGCATGCGTACTATTAAGCTGTTAGATTTCGATGCAAAATTGATCATAGATTTTAAAAAGGAAAATTATGGACAGAATTACTAAGAAGCTTCTGCAAGACTTTCTTGAGGCTCAAGAGATGGAGTCAGGTGACGAGCCTTCGGACTTTGAATTATTCTGTAACTACTCTGTGCTTGCCAATGAGTACAATAAAACCTTTGACGTGAAAAATATTACCGTCGGAGCAGGTGCAGATACAGGTATTGATGGTATTGCCATTATCGTCAATGGTCACCTAGTAGAAGATACCGACGAAATTGATAGTTTATTGGAAGCAAATGGATATTTGGAAGTTACATATATTTTTGTTCAAGCAAAAACTTCGTCTAATTTTGATACAAAAGAAATGCATGCCTTTTATTTCGGAGTTAGTGACTTCTTTGCGGAAGAACCAAAATTGGCCAGGAATGGCGATATCAAGAAGTTCTCCGAGATTTCTGAGTACTTACTCGATAATGCTTCAGATTTTAAAGATAACCCAAAATGTAAAACATTCTACCTGACAACTGGTGTTGTAAACGAGGATCAAAATATTTCCGCTGTAGTTGAATCCTCAGTTAAAGTCTTAGAAAGCTATAACCTGTTTGAGTCTGTCGATGCAAAGCTCTTTGGTGCTAATGAACTTGGTAAACTTTATCGAAGGACAAAAAATCCGATTACATCTAAGTTTACTTTTTTAAACAAAGTAGCTCTTCCTGAAATAGAAGGGATTGATCAAGCATATTATGGGGTGCTTCCTTTTTCTGAGTTTAAAAAACTGCTTATAGATGATAATGGAAACATACAAAGCATCTTCGATGACAATGTTCGAGATTTTCAAGGGATTGGAAATCTAGTGAATAGCAATATTAATGAAACACTAAATAGTGGATCGCCAGACCTATTTAGTGTACTCAATAATGGAGTAACTATTGTAGCGGACTCGATTAAAATATCAGTGAATTCATTCGCAATTACCGATTATCAAATTGTTAATGGATGTCAAACAAGTAATGTTCTATATGAAAATCGTAATAACGAAAGCATTAGTGATATCAGTATCCCATTGCGGCTAATAGTAACAAGTGATGAGGATGTGAAGTCCGAGATTACTGTGTCAACAAATAATCAGACAGCTATCAAAAAGGAACAGCTAGCGGCCATGTCTGATTTTCAAAAGAATCTACAACACTATTACTCTTCGATAGCTGGAGAGGGCAAGTTGTTTTATGAAAGAAGGGCAAAGGAATATAATTCAGATAGAAATGTTGTTAAAAGAAAAGTAATTACCATTGCAAACCAAATTAAGTCTTACTCAGCAATGTTTAATAAGAATCCTCACATGGTTACCACATATTTAGGTACGTTAGTGAAAACAATGGGTAATACGGGGTCAAATTTGTTTGAAAAAGATCATCAATTTTCTCCTTACTATATGGCTGGTCTGGCTTTTTATAGACTAGACTCTCTTTTTCTTAATGGAACCATTGATAAAAAATACAGAAAGGTTCGCTTTTATATTTTAATGCTTGTTCCTATGATTGGCAGTGCAGAGCAGTTTCCGCCTTTCAATAGTCAGAAGAAGTGTGAGCGCTTTTGTAATCCTATTATTGATAAACTGAATGACGAAAGCATTTTCCCTAATATATTTTTGGAAGCGGTTAAGATTATTGAGGCTTCTGGCTCAGATGTTGAAGATAAACAAGCACTAAAATCACGAGCCATGACAGATCAAATTCTAGGCGCCTATAATGGCGAAAAAATCTAACAAACACATGTTGTCGGACTGGTTTTCCGCTACGCTCCAAACCAGCCGCAAATGCGGGCGTTGAGGTTGTAGAATTACTCTTCATTTAGAAAAATAGCCTTTCTTATGGGGTCTAAATGCATTATCTAGTGCCTAAAAAGCGCTTAGCGTTGAGCTAAGAGACTCGGTTTTTTATTAAATTTGGCTGTAGAATTACTCTTTATTTAGAAAAATAGCCTTTTTTATGGGGTCAAAATGCATTACCTAGTACGCTAAAAGCGCTTAGGGTTGAGCTCAGAGGCTCGTTTTTTAATTAAATTTGGCTGATGGAGTAATTCTACAGTCTCGTTATGTGACGGCCCTTGAGTTATTGCTCTATGTTGAGAAACAGGAATATAAAAAATGGATAAGAAGTATCAAGTGTTTATAAGCTCTACATATGAAGATTTAAAAGAAGAACGAGATCAGGCTATAAAAGCAGTTTTGGAAATGGGACACATACCCGTAGGAATGGAAATGTTTAGCGCTGCCGATGAAGAGCAGTGGCAGCTAATCGCTAGGCAAATAGAAGCCACGGATTACTATGTGATAATAGTTGGTCATCGATACGGATCAGAGACACCTGAAGGTATTAGTTACACAGAAAAAGAGTATGATTATGCAAAGTCATGCGGTGTTCCAAGTCTAGGTTTTGTAATAGATGAAAAGGCTTCTTGGCCTGTAGATCGGGTTGATAAAGATAGTAAGAAAAAAAAGAAATTGGATGGGCTTAAAAATAAAATAAAATCGAAGCCCGTACATTTTTGGAGTGGTAAAGAAGACCTACACGGAAAGATTTCTATTTCACTTATTAAAGCGATGAATGGGAACCCTAGAACTGGGTGGACAAGAACAGATGAATCCTTAGATGCTAGCATCACGAAAGAGTTAAGTAGATTGAGCGCAGAAAACTCTAAGTTACGTGATGAAAATAATAAATTACTTAACAAGCAGTTAGAAGCTGTTGATGAGATAAGGGATGTTGTTAACATACTGAATGAAAATTCAAGAACACTTCAAATTCGGTCTGAAGCATCATTTGATACTGCAACAGAACATACTCGAACCCTACTGCAATTATTTTTAGCTGTGGCACCAAATCTTATATTAGAAAATACAAATGAAGGTATAGCTAGTAATGTTTCTTACTCAATTGTAGGGACTAAATATCATAACTTTTGGCCATTTGGAAAAACACCTACAGAGCATTTAATGGCTGATTTTGCGGCTTTAGACCTAGTTGAACCTTCTAAGAAAAAGCATCCTGTTAGTGATAAAAGTTCATATTGGTCTCTTACAAGAATTGGCAAGCAAGTACAGAAAAGATCTCGAAGAATTCAATTGGAAGAGGGGATTACCACATCAGAAGACAGACTCGACGACGAAGACACATAACAAGTAGCTGCAAGCTGACTCCGCAAATGGATTAGCGAGGGATTAGCGTGCCACCCACCTTTAAAACCCAGTCATAGCAGGCCTTCCCGTCTGAAGAGTCCATTTCCCTTTAAAATTTTAGACGTTAAACTTCTCAAGCAGCCCCGTTCTGATGCCTCCTTAAGAACATCTTAAATAATCACTATGTGATCCAATTCTAGCGAGTTGGAGGGATTAGCGTGCCATCCACTTTTAACCCCTGCATAATTATCAACATCTAAACTTGCTGCGTTTAAAGGGGTTTGACCACGACAGGTGGCTATTTGTCCCATAAACGGCAGTTCAACCGGCGTTTCTCTTGTGAGCGTCCGGGCATCACCATCTAGGCAAGCTCAAATTATTATCTATTACTTTTTTCCATTTCTGAGTGGCGTAAAACGACAAGTGAATCTAAGGTTATAGATAGACAGAGAGCAAGGGATTGTTCAAGCCTCCAGGACGGAGGCTCTGTCTTCTTTCAGGATGATTCCTTGCAGCAAGGAGGCTGCAAAAAAGTCTCTTCACTTACCTCTTCT